>JAPLDV010000068.1 GCA_026391235.1 Bacteroidia bacterium
CTTTAACCAGCTGATACCTTATTTTTAATAATTTTCGTCATTGGTTTTATCAACTGCCTTTAGCTTATCAGGTTAATTCTTAGCATACATAAATCCCTTGTCGACAATATTGATCTGTTCCTTTCCATTTACAATTAACAAGGATTGTCCCTCAACCTTCAGCCTTTTCACTAAATCCTCATTTCCCTTTTCTTCAATGTTCACCGATTTAAAAAAGACATCTCCGCGTTTCACGGCCTCAGGAAAAAATTCATTCACTGCCTGTTCGGCGACCTTTTCAACGGTCTGGCAAGTAACGCATCGGCGGGTAAAGTGGAAATAGTACACTTCAGTTGGAGTTGTTTTTTTAACCTGTTGGGGAGGTTCGGTTACCTGTGCAGCAGCTGATTCGGTAAACAAGGCTCCTGTCAGAAGAATGCACGTCAGCATAAGAAAACCAAGCTTTTTCATCTGAATTGGAATTATTTGGTTAGTAATTGTTTGATTTCATTCGAGTTAGGCACACGACCTTTTAAAACCACGGTACCATCAACCACCAGGGCCGGAGTGGTCATTATGCCAAAGGACATGATTTCCATAATATCCTCCACTTTGGTTATGATAGCGTCGAGTTTTAATTCATCAACAACCTCACGGGTTACCTTTTCGAGGGCCTTGCACTTTGCACAGCCTGGTCCTAATACTTTGATTTCCATAATCTTATTATTGATTTGAATAACTATCTGCATGAACCGGATTCAGTTGAAAAAGGTCACCGAAGAGTGAACGGGCCTTTTCCAGATTTCCCTTATTGATGCAATACCGGATTTTGGGATACTCAATGGTGCCCTGTATCAACCCGGCTGATTTTAACTCCTTCAGGTGCTGGGACAGAGTTGAGCGTGCAATGGGCAGATCTTCGGCCAGATCTCCGCTGAAGCAACAGGATTGCGAGGAGAGCAATTCAATGATGTAAACTCTTACCGGGTGTCCCAGGGCTTTAGCGTATCGGGCCAGCAGCTCATGATTCTCATTGATCAGATTGTTAACCATGGACGTGTGTTTTAGTTTCGTAAAAATACGAAAGGAATAAGTCTATTGCAATTTTTTCTTTGGTTAAGAATTAAAAAATGGCGTTAAAGAGAAAACCGACAATCATAATACCTGCAGATACAATTCCGACAAAGGTCAGTATCAGTGGAATTTTGAGAACCTTACGAAGGATGATCATTTCAGGGAGTGAGAGACCAATTACGGCCATCATAAAAGCCAGGGCAGTACCCAAGGATGCACCCTTTTCAATAAGAACAGAGACAATCGGAATAATTCCGGCGGCATTTGAATACAGCGGTACCCCGATAATAATGGACAGGGGTACGCTATACCAGGCTGATTTTCCCATGAGCGCTGCCATGAAATCTTCCGGAACATAGCCATGGGCTCCGGCGCCAACAGCGATGCCCAGCGCTACATAGAGCCAAACCTTACCAACGATTTCTTTAACAGCCACAAACCCCAAGCTGATCCTATCGGATAATTTGAGGTGTTCGTCAGACTCGGATGAATCTCCCATTTTGGTTTTATAAACCCAATCTTCAACCCATCTTTCCAACTTTAAACGGCCAATAATCCATCCGGCGGTAATGGCTATCGTTAAACCGGTGACTACATAAATCACAGCGACCTTCCATCCAAACATCCCGAAAAGAAGAATCACCGCTACCTCGTTTATCATTGGTGAGGCGATCAGGAATGAAAAGGTGATCCCCAAAGGTATTCCGGCCTCAACGAATCCCAGGAAAAGAGGAATCGCTGAACAGGAGCAAAAGGGGGTGACAATTCCCAGAAGGGCTGCCATAACATTGCCTGTAAAAGTCCTTTTTCCGGCTAACGCCTTTCGGGTTCGTTCCGGTGAAAAGAAGGTCCGCAGGATCCCTACAAAAAACACAATCAGTGCCAGCAGTAAGATAACTTTAGGGAATTCGTAGATAAAAAAACGGATGGCTTCTGTCAGATGCTTACCCTTCTCCAGTCCAAAAACATTGTCCGTCAGATAACTGGTAACGGGTTTCAGATAGTGGTAGACAAGAAACCAAACAACCAGAAGACCGGCAACGATCCAATATTTTTGATTTCGTTTCAAATGATCATCAGATTTGATACCATCGATAGTTTCATTTCTTATTTCGCAAATAACTTGCGTTTAAAAAACAGGGCAACATTAACCAGGAGTATGAGTACCGGTACCTCAACCAAAGGACCTATTACCGTCGCAAAAGCTGCCTGTGAGTTTATTCCGAATACTGCAATGGCTACGGCAATGGCGAGTTCAAAGTCATTGCTGCCAGCGGTGAAAGCCAGGGTAGTTGACTTTTCGTATCCTGCACCCATCCATTTAGCGACGAAAAAGGTAGAGAAAAACATCACTGAAAAGTAAATCGTATAAGGGATTGCTACGCGGACCACATCCAGGGGCAATTCAATGATCTTTTCCCCTTTAAGCGAGAACATGACAAAAATGGTAAAAAGCAGGGCGATGGGTGTCAACCAGGAGGCCTTGGGGATAAACCTGGAAAAGTACCAATCGCTGCCTTTCCATTTACGCAGCAGGAAATTGGTTACCAGGCCTGCTGCAAACGGTATTCCAAGATAGATTAAAACGGTTACGGCAATTTCGGATACAGATACCTCTACCGCTGCACCTTTGAGGCCGAAAAGGGGTGGAAGAAACGTAATGAAAATGTAGGCGTATACCGAGTACAGGAATACCTGGAACAATGCATTAAAGGCTACCAGTCCGGCAGCAAGCTCAGTATCTCCCCTGGCCAGATCATTCCAGACGAGCACCATGGCAATGCAACGGGCCAAGCCGACAAGAATGACCCCTACCATTAATCCAGGTTGATTATGCAGGAAAATGACGGCCAAAAAGAACATGATGAATGGGCCAATGATCCAGTTCTGGGTAAGTGACAGGGTGAGTAACTTCAGGTTTTTGAATACCAATGGCAATTTCTCATATTTGACTTTTGCCAATGGAGGATACATCATTAAGACCAGTCCGATAGCAATTGGGATGTTGGTGGTGCCGGAGCTGAGTGAGTTCCAGAATCCCGAAATGCCCGGCATGAAATATCCAAGGATAACACCGGCAATCATCACCAGGAAGATCCAGAGGGTAAGGTAACGATCAAAGAACGTTAGTTGTTTAGCAGTTCCCATATTAAATAGTCTGTAAATGAATTACTTGATGTTTTGTTTGTAGAATCCGTAGAATCCTTCCCTGATCTGATCACGTACTCTTCGGTATTCCCCTAAGATATGTTCCCCGGATCCTTTAGCATGAAACGGATCTTCAAAACCAATGTGAAGGCGATGCTTTACTTTTCCAAAGAATGCAGGGCAGGTTTCGTTGGCATTGTCGCAAACCGTAATAACATAATCCCATTCATCGTTCAGGTATTGATCAACCATTTTAGGCGTATGATGGCTGATGTCGATTCCCAATTCTTTCATGACTATAACTGCGTTGGGATTAACCTGTTTTGCAGGTTCCGTACCAGCGGAACAGACAGTAAGACTCTTATCGAAGGATTGTAAAAAACCGTGTGCCATCTGGCTCCGGCAACTATTCCCGGTGCATAGGATTAAAACTTTCATTTAAAAATTATTGTTTAGCAGTTTGTTGTTGTTCGTCTAACGTTTTTACCAGCTTACCATTCGATAATCGGATTTTTACAGTTCCGTATTCGGCAGCCATAGGACTATGCGTAACCATGACAACAGTGGTTTTATGGTTCTGATTGATTTCCCTCAGAATGGTTAAAATCTCTTCTGAGAGATGTGGATCCAAATTTCCGGTAGGTTCATCCGCTAAAAGCAAATCAGGATTATTGGCCAGGGATCTGGCTATTGCTACTCTTTGTTGCTGGCCGGCTGAAAGCTCCCTGGGATAATGGGTCATTCGATCACCAAGACCAACCCATTCAAGCAATTCAATAGCCCTTGATTTGTTCAAACCATTATGGTTGCTTTTAACATTCAATGCTATCATGATGTTTTCCAAAGCAGTCAGATAGGGAACCAGCGCAAAGCTCTGCATAACAAAACCAACGTGCTTGCTTCTGAATCCGGCCAATTCATTATCGCTGTGAAGATTGATCGTGTCTCCATTATAGGTCATGGTTCCTGAAGTTGGACTTAACAACCCACCCATGATCAGAAGCAGGGTTGTTTTGCCGGATCCCGAAGCCCCGGTTATGGTAACAAATGCACCTTTGGGAATCCCCAGCGTAAGGTCATCTACCGCGTTTATCGCACCATCGTGATGCAGATAGGTCTTTGTCAGATTGTTGATTTGAATTAGCATGGTCAGCTCTCCTGCATATTTGAGAATGGTTCAATCTTACCGGCCATATATGCGGGAATTATTGAACCAAGAATTGATATGGATACGGACAGAACGACAGAAACCGCGAGTAATGAATAGATGGCCACCACCTTGATATTGGCAAACTGTGGTCCTAGCCAGATGGCCAGAACAGTACCAAGCAGGTATCCTATGACTCCTCCTGCCACTCCCATAATCATGGCCTTAAGGATAAAGATCGAGTAAATGTGTCTTTTATGATAACCGATCATCCTTAAGATGCCTATTTCCCGGTGGCGTTCATTCACATTTGCCCAGATATAGTTGCCAATGGAAATGCTTCCCACAAATAGTATGATAACCAGGAAGATGATGGATATTTTCTTCATCAAGCGATTGGTCTCTATCTGGGTGGATACAATCTGGTTGATGGTTGTTATCCGCGTATCCGGCAGGATGTTCCTCAATTTGCCCAACAAACCATCAGAGATGGCATTACAGCAACCCATGATTTCGATCGCACTGATTTGCTCACCGGTACCCAGAAGTTCCTGAACGGTATGCAGGTTTGCGAATACCCGGTCGTCATCGACGGTTCCCGTTTCCGGCAGCACCTTAACCACGGTAAATGATTTTTCCATGATTGATAAACTACTGTTTTCCTTTGCGTTAAGCCTGAGTGCGACAGCGGAACCAATAAAGCAGTCATAACCTGCCAGTGTATCGATTCCCTTTCTCTGCAACTTTTCATCCAGGTATTGTGCGGGCTTTGCTTCGGTTGCCGGGGCACAACTTGCCAGTAACGCTGTGCCGATCAGGCCGCTTTGCTGCCAGATCGGCTTGGAGGCAATTTCGCTCTTTGGAAGGATACCGGTAAGCACTATGTTTTCATTGCCAATTTTAATCCTGCGGGTCAGTTTTGGCGACATATTGTCCACACCAGGCAGGGTGGAATTCACGATTTTCTCAACAAAGTCTTCTGGAAAAGTGGGCGCATCTATATCTGAAGAATAGTAATTATCAACGCTCGCTGCCTGAGGCAATACGAGAATGTTGGCTCCCAGGTTATCGAGATTGACAGCCACAGCCTTCTCGGAAACCACTGATATGGACCGGATTCCAACAATGACTGCAATACCGAGGGTTATGGCCAGCAGGCCGGATACGAGCTGTGACTTGCGATGCCAAAGCTCCTTGATTACTAAGTCCTGTAATTTCATATTGATTTACTACCAGTTACTTACTATTTACTGCATCCGGCCGGTCCGCAACCCGGACCGCAACCTGCCTTGACGGGAGCTGTAGCTGCGGAGGCCAGTTTGGCTGCATCCGGAATACTGGTTATTGAGGTTCCCGCAACCTGCCCCTGCGTATTAACCACGATGGTTGTGCTTGATATTGCTGACTTGTTAATGCGAAGATTGTTCATTAAGGATTCTTCTTTGTTGTCATCCATGTCAACTTCCACCACAGCGCCACTATCCTTCAGCATTTTCACTGCATCCTTACAAATATTGACGACTTCTGTCCTATCCGAAAATGATTTTTTTGAAAAGACGACGAATACAGGCTTCTTTGCAATAATATAGCCATTTATCTCTTCAAGTTTTGGTGATGGAATTAAGGCTGCCAAAGCCTCAGGAGTGGCTTGCTGAGCTAGCAGCCCACCGACAACGTAACCTTTGGGGGATATAACCAAAACTAAAGGCAGAGGTGCTCCGGCCAACTGGTAACGGGTGTTTAAGGCTTCGTTTTCGGCATTTGACCGGTCTAATTTGATCACTACGCTGTTTGGAACCTTTAGTTTGGCGGTGGCAACTGTTTTTTCCAGCTCCGCTAAAGCCGGAACATTCGGTTCATATACAATAATAAACGCCAACTTTCCGGAACTTTTGGCAGCAGCGATTTCTTCTGCGGTTGAAGGACCTGGAGTTGCTTTAGCCTTGGTTTCAATGTTCTTTTTGGCAGGATTGCTTATGGACGACAGATCCTGTGCCACCGCCATTGATCCGGAATTATTCTGCCCGCTGAGTCCCAGGATCAGGCCCATGTTCAAGAGAAGAATAACTGCTGATTGCGATTTGAAAATTGGTTTCATGTTGAATGGTTTTTGATTCGATATTGTGTGGTTAGAAACTTAGCATTTGGTACCGGAAGAGTCACACGGGCCGTACTCCACACCCTCAGCACGTATTTTGGCAAAAAAGTCATCATACATAGTCAAAAAGCGGGTGAGTTCCGTGGAACATAAACAATAGTTAATCTTGACTCCGTCAATATCGCCGTGAATAAGGCCCAGATCACGGAGGTCCTTTAAATGTTGTGAAACCGTAGTCCGGCTCAGTGGTAAATATTGTGAAATATCTCCTGAAATGCAGGTTTTGGTTTCAGCCAGGAACTCGAGAATTGCCAACCGGGCAGGATGAGAGATCACTTTTGCAAACCGGGCAAGTTCCTGCAGCCTCTCGTCGAATTTTTCAGCTTTGTTCATATTGACCTAATGTCGTAAACATACGACAAAGATTGAAAATGTTTTCATATTATCCAAATCCGGGAACAACGATTTGATGGGATACGAATATCCGCTGAAGTTAAATCTTCTGCATATTTGCATATATTGCGACACAAAATTATGTCAAAGGAACTATCAATAGCCATAACGGGTTCTACAGGCCATCTTGCCACAGCGGTAATTCCTTCGCTGATAAGCAAAGGGTACCGCTTACGGGCCCTGGTTTATAAACAGGAATCCACTTTTGATACATTGACTCTGGAAACTGTAAAGGGCAGCCTTTCCGATTCAGGTTCCTTGGACCAGCTCGTTAAGGATTGCCAGGTGGTGATACACTGCGCAGCCAAAATTTCACTGAACAGCAACGGGGATCCTTCGGTTTATGAAACGAACGTGAACGGCACCATAAATATTTTTAATGCTGCAAAACAGGCAGGCGTAAAA
>JAPLDV010000245.1 GCA_026391235.1 Bacteroidia bacterium
GTGAGAACGTGAAGAACGTGAGGATTGTTGTCGTTTACGGTAAAAACCAAGCAGGTTAGACTAAAAACCCAGCAGTCTGCACAATTTAGCTATTTTTGATTTTTTTTCTTATACTATTATGGCGATTTAAAGGATTGGAATATTTACTGTTAATATTTACACACCGGTTATGTTGAAAAATGTGGGTTTTCCGAATAAACCAAAAGCTTTCACTTTTGTTACGATTGTATTAAAACACTTTAAAAAATCGGTTATATTGGAACAAAATTCCAATTAACGGAAAATCTTTCGATGAAAAAAATCATAAATTATTGGTAATTAATTATTAGTGTTAACAGGCTTAATTTTTGATGATGGAAGCAACCATCCTGAACGACCTGTTAATTAAGTATGCAAAGTTCTAAGACCAACCCGAGGTATTTTAATTTAAAGTTGTTAATTTTGGACGTTAGGCTCAATAGAATGACGTTCGTTAACCATCATATTACAGGGAAAGTTGTTCCTCGGGGTTTGTTATATCCTTATTCCTCATCAGCGGATTTAGGTAAGCCGTTTACCAGCCATAAAGAAACCTTCTCACTTATTAGCCTGTTCAGTTGGGTATTTAAAGGTTGGATGAAGAGGATGCCGGTGAAGGTAGTTTGGATCCTGGGCTTTTTAATAGGGAGCTTGAATAGTTTTGGGCAAACAGCCGGACCAAATAATGCCGGAACCGGAACAAACGTAACGGGCATTGGTAATATTGCCTGGACCAATCCCGGTAACATTACCACCACAGGTACTCCGTATGCCACTGCAGGACTCGCCAATAACACTTCAAACTATTTGCAAGGAACAGGTTACGGTTTTTCAATTCCATCCCCTTCCACCATTTTAGGGATCACCGTTACGATTAATCGCCAAACCAGCGGAACTATTTCACCTCTCATTAGGGATAACAGAATAAGCTTACTAAAATCAGGAGCTATTCAAACCACAAATTATGCTGTCACCGGAACAAATTGGCCAACAACAATGGGACCAGCCATTTATGGCGGAATCGCTGATCTTTGGGGAACAACCTGGACCGCTTCAGAGATAAACGATCCGAATTTCGGTGTTGTGCTGGCAGTGACTACAACCAATACAACTAGCCGAACCGCAACGGTTGACTATATTCAAATCACCATCACCTATTCCTGTCCGACACCTGCCCAGCCAAGCACGATAACAGGTCCGGCTAATCCATGCCAGGGTTCATCCCAAACCTACGATGTAACCAATGTTTCGAGTGTCACCTATACATGGACTTTCCCAACCGGTTGGGCACAAACCGGGGGAGGAACCTCCAATTCCGTAACAGTTACCGTTGGCTCTGGTTCTGGAAACATCACAGTTACACCATCAAACGCCTGCGGTAACGGTACAGCCAGAACATTATCGGTAGCTCCAACAACCGTTCCCGCGCAACCCGGCACCATTGCCGGATCAACTTCACCCTGCATTGGCTCTTCCTTTAGTTACAGTGTAACCAATGTTGCCGATGTGTCCTATAATTGGTCCTTCCCCGCAGATTGGGTGCAGACTGGTGGCGGAACAACAAACTCCGTTACTGTCACCATTGGTTCAACCTCCGGAAGTATTACCGTCATTCCTTCCAACAGTTGCGGAAGCGGAACCGGCAGGTCGATAGCCGTATCTGTCACTTCTTCCGTGCCCAACCAGCCAAGTGCAATCACTGGTTTTGCAACGCCCTGTCAGGGTACCTCACAATCATATTCCGTAACGAATGTTGCCGGAGTGACATACACCTGGAGTTTCCCCGCAGGATGGTCTCAAACAGGTGGGGGAACCACCAGCTCAGTTACTGTCAACGTTGGTTCCGGTTCCGGGGACATAACCGTTACTCCATCTAACGGTTGTGGTAACGGAACGGCCCAGACACTAGCTGTATCCCCAATAGCCGTCCCGGCCCAGCCAAGCATCATAAACGGCTCATCGAATCCATGCCAGGGTTCATCCCAAACCTATGATGTAACTAACGTTCCCGACGTCAATTATGCATGGGCCTTCCCAACCGGATGGGTGCAGACCGGAGGAGGGACATCCAGTTCAGTGACAGTCACTGTCGGTTCCGGTTCCGGGAATATCACCGTTACTCCCTCAAACGCCTGTGGCAGCGGTACCGCAAGGTCTTTTGCTGTAGCACCTGCAACTGTTCCTGCCCAGCCAAGTACTATTACGGGATCAACAACACCCTGTCTTGGCTCTTCACTAACTTACAGCGTAACTAATGTTGCCGGTGTGATCTATAATTGGTCCTTCCCTGCAGATTGGGCGCAGACAGGTGGCGGAACAACAAATTCCATTACTGTCACCATTGGTTCAACCTCCGGAAATATTTCCGTTACACCTTCCAACTCTTGCGGAAGCGGAGCCATCAGGTCCCTACCTGTAACTGTCACCCCTTCTGTGCCCGACCAGCCAAGCACAATCACTGGACCTTCGTCGCCCTGTCTGGGCACCTCCCAATCCTATTCCGTAACGAATGTTGCCGGAGTGACATACACATGGAGTTTCCCCACTGGGTGGTCTCAAACCGGTGGCGGCACAACAAGTTCGGTTACGGTCACTGTGGGAGCGGGTTCTGGAAATATATCCGTAACACCATCCAACAGTTGCGGTAATGGAACTCCGCAAACACTGGCAGTAGCTCCCATGACCATACCTGCCCAGCCAAGCACCATAACCGGCACGACAACTCCTTGTCTGAATTCCTCCCAATCTTATAGTGTAACTAACGTTCCAGGTGTGAATTATACCTGGACTTTCCCTGCCATCTGGACGCAAACCGGCGGCGGAAACACAAGTTCCGTCACTGTCACCGTGGGTTCCGGTTCCGGCAACATTTCAGTAACTCCATCAAACGCATGTGGTAACGGTACAGCCAGAACATTGTCCGTAACTACAACAACAGTGCCCGCGCAGCCCAGCACCATTACTGGTTCAATCACCCTCTGCAGTGGCTCTTCACAAACATACAGCGTAACAAACGTTGCCGGTTTGACCTATAACTGGACCTTCCCGGCCTACTGGACCCAAACCGGTGGCGGAAATACAAATTCCGTCACCGTCACCACAGGTTCAATCTCCGGAAATGTTTCCGTTACACCTTCCAACAGCTGCTTCAGCGGAACCCCAAGGACACTGAGTGTGACTGTAAACCCTGTCCCAACTGTAACGATAGCAGCCGATTATTGCTCAATCCCGGGGAAAGTTCAGTTAACAGCAAACGCATCAATATCTGTAACTTATTTGTGGAATACCGGCTCTACCACACAAACCATTTTGATCGACCTTGCTGGCAGTTATGTTGTAACGGTAACTGCTGTTACCGGAGGATGCACTGCACAAGCATTTATAAATGTGGCAAAGGAACTGGTTGTCAATGGAAGTTTTACAGACGGGAACACCGGTTTTACTTCAGGGTATACAAACAACCAATCAGCCAATGGCTTACAGCAAGAAGAATTATATGCGATTAACTCGAATCCAAATTATAACCATACCCAATTTTGGGGGAGGGATCATACCACCAATAGCGGGAATTTAATGATTGTTAATGGTAGTACTGGTTCACCCCAGCCGATTGTCTGGCAAGAAACTGTTCCTGTTGAACAAAACACAACCTATTATTTTTCCGCATGGGCTATTAGTCTAAACTCTCGTGGTAATTATGCCCAATTACGTTTTGATGTTAATGGCGTAGCGGTAGGAACCACAGCGGTTCTGAATGCGAGACCCGAAAACAACAATTCTCCTTATGATTGGCAGCGGTTCTGGGGGCAATGGAATTCCGTTAGCGCCACCTCTGCCGTAATTTCGATTATCGACTTACAAATTGCTCCTGCCGGAAACGATTTTGGGTTGGATGATATCTCTTTTGGAACCTTATCGCCGGTTGCAATTTCAGCAGCTCCCAAAGTTACTGGGAACGGAGGTTCTACGTCTGTCTGCACAGGAGGTGAAATTAATTTATCCGCAAATGTTACAGGCGGATCAAGCCCGTTCATTTATCAATGGACAGGACCTAATGGCTTTTCATCCAATGAACAAAATCCACAGGTAACTACCAATGCATCTTCAGTTCACAATGGAGTATATAATCTTTCCGTCAGAGATTTTTATGCTCAAAGTTATAGTTGCAATCCAATATATGCCAGTGTAACGGTGACGGTGAATGAAGGGCCCACTATCAACGTGGCTGCAACAACCAATGGTGTTTGTTTCAGTGCAAGCAGTCAGACCACTCAGCTGACGTATAGTGCACCAACAGGATCACCAACAACTTACAGTATTGTATGGAATTCGACACCCACAAACAGCTTTGCTCCGGTAACCAATGCCCCTCTCCCAGCCAGCCTGATCATCATTACCGTTCCGGCATCAACTGCGACAGGAACCTATACAGGCACAATCACGGTAAAAAATGTCGGATGCGTTAGTAATGGAACAACTTTTACGGTCACTGTTAACTCATCTCCGTCAATTAACACGGCTGCAGCAGCAAATAGCGTTTGTTTCAGCGCGGGCAGTCCTACCTGCCAGTCCGATCACAATCACCGTTCCCGCATCAACAGCAGCTGGAACCTATACCGGAACAATCACCGTGAAAAATGCAGGGGGATGCGTGAGTACTGGACTAAATTTTACGGTCACCGTAAACGCAATACCATCTGCCACTATTTCTTATACCAATTCGCCATGGTGCAGTACAGCAGGGTCTCAAACGGTTACCATTTCAGGAACAACCGGTGGCACCTTCAGCTCTTCACCAGCAGGACTTACGATTGATGCTAACACCGGCACGATTACTCCTGCTACAAGTTTAGAAAACACCTATACTGTTACTTATACAATACCGGATACTGGTTGCGGTCCTGGGTCCGCGACATTTTCAGTGACCATTACGGCAGGTGCCACCGCATCAATAACTTATGTAGGTACTCCTTTCTGTAAAACAATAGCTACCGGAAAAAATGTAACCTTAACCGGAACAGGTCCTTATACAGGTGGTACATTTTCCGCAACTCCACCAGGTCTGACGATTGTAACAGGCACAGGCACAATCAATCCGTCATTGAGTAATCCCGGAACCTATATTGTAACCTACTTCAAAAGTGCTACGGGTGGTTGCGGTCCAGTGACGGCAACCACCTCTGTTACGATAACGGCCGCTCCATTAGCAACTTTTAGCTACATCGGTACTCCCTTCTGCCAAAGCGCTTCAGACCCCAGTCCCACTTTGGGTTCAGGGGCTACCGCAGGAACCTTTACTTCCGGATCTGGTTTGGTTTTTGTGAGTTCAGCCACAGGACAAATAGATCTATCCGCAAGCACGCCTGCCACATATACTGTCACTAATACCATTCCGGCTTCAGGGGGTTGTCTCCAGGTAGTTTCTACAGCTTCTGTGACTATTTCAGCCTCCCCGGCTGCGCCTACAGCCAGCGTAACTGTGCAGCCCACCTGCACGGTTTACACCGGAACGATTGTCATTACAGCACCCCTGGGGGCCACCTACGAGTAGGCCCTCGACGGGGGAGCTTACCACGCGAGCCCGCCCTTTCCCGGCGTCGCCCCGGGAGGCCA
>JAPLDV010000626.1 GCA_026391235.1 Bacteroidia bacterium
GTGGAATATAGCCTCCGTGATATGAAAAAGCCCATTGGCGTAAGCGAATTTACAGTAACCCAGGCATTACCGGCAGAACTAAAAAGTACTTTACCTTCTGTGGAAGAATTTGAAAGAGAATTAAATAAAGACCTGAAATAATGCCAGTATTTACCCCGCAACAACGATCCACTTTAGAAAAGACCATCGTTCTGGCTCGAAAACAATCTGAATCCTCCAAACTGCACGAAACACCTGATGCTCCGAAGGCTCCGGCCAAAGGAAAAGGCAAACCGAAAACAAAAAAAATTGAACTCCAAACGGAACTGGCTGAGCCGCTCCCATTCTGATGGGTGACACCCCAAAGAAAAGCCTCGGAAACGGGGCTTTTTTTATGGTTGCAATGGATCCAGCTGGAGATATAGCTGGCTAAACCGATTGTGTCACTCTTGCCAACAAACCCGGATTACTGGCAAATGTGACAATATCAAACATTTGACAATTTTTACCTTTTATTGTCTTTTGTTTGATTACAATTCCCGCCGCGGACTGGAGAATAATTCGGTTTTTGTGAACCGACTGCTTTTATTAACTTGTCACTTTAGCCAACAAACTTGTTTTATTGGCAAGAGTGACATATCTTCGCCATGGATTGAAATACATTGATGAAAACAAAAACAAACGATCTTGCGGCTGCATTAAAAAACAGACCGACCATAACAACTAAGGAACTGGTTGAATTATACCATAATGAAAACAACCAGGCTGGTAGTGCCAGCATTCGGAAGTGGATATCCCGGTTGAAAATGGCAGGCCAATTAGCCACTATCAGGAAGGGCCTATATGCTGTCTCTAAAAAACCGGTCTACAGTCCAAGGAGTGATGAATTTATTGAATCCCTAATTAATACGTTCAAAGCAAGTTATCCTGAAATCAATGCTTGTTGCTGGTCATCCGGCTGGCTGAATTCTTTCATGATTCATCAACCAGCCCGGTATTTTTATCTCTTTGAGACAGAACCCGATATGGTCGAAACTGCGTTTAACCTGTTTAAGGACAGCAAGCTAAATGTCTGGCTCAACCCGGATGAAAATACCATGCAGCTTTATGTCCTGGGTTCATTGGATCCTATTATTGTAAAACCATTGGTATCCAGAGCTCCACTAATTAAAACTGGTACAACAATGCTGCCGACTCTTGAAAAGATACTGGTGGATGCCTGGACTGAGAAAAAAATATTCAATTTTATCCAGGGTGAGGAATTGGTGAACATTTTTAATTTTGCCTTCGCCCACTATGCTTTAAGCTATTCCCGCCTGATTGGGTATGCCCGAAGAAGAGGCACCGATCAGGAAATCGATCAGTTTGTCAGGAAAACAGTTCAACCCCAAAACAGAACCTTTTTAAATGATTAGCACGGAAACTTTCACCCCTCAATGGATTGACTCGTTCAGGCGGCAGGAACAATACCGTCGGGTGAATCCGGCGCTGTTTGAAAAAATGGTTTACGCTTTTGCTTTACTCGAATCTCTCGCCAAAACTGATTTTGATTTCATCTTCAAAGGTGGAACATCAATAATCTTAATGCCGGTTTCAACCAACAGGTTTTCAATTGATATCGATATAACTACTTCCAGAAGCAAGAAGGAATTGGATCAATTGCTCCCCTCTATAATTGCAGGTTCGGTTTTTAATTCATTCAAAGAAGATGTGCGGCCTCAAAAAGAAGGTTCTATACCCAAGGCTCATTACGTTTTTGGATTTGAACCATCCGTTAATACGGTCGATACCATACTGTTGGATGTTTTGTTCGAGGAAAATCCATACAAAGAGTTGACTCGGGTGGATATACGAAGCACCTGGCTAAAAACATCCGAACCCAATATTCAGGTAACCATTCCTTCAGTAAATTCCATACTTGGAGACAAGCTCACCGCATTTGCACCTGCCACCACCGGAGTACCCTATTGGTTGGGAAATCCGGATAAACCAGATAAACGGATTGAAATCATAAAACAATTGTACGATGTATCACTGTTAATCAATCATTGTACCGATCCAGGTGAGGTGCTTGAAGTATTCAACAAATTAGCTAGCAGGCAGATAAAATATCGTAATCTCAAAATCAATATTGAAGATATTGTTGCCGACATTTTTTCAGCGGCACTGATCCTTGCTAAGCGAGATAAAAACAAATCAGGGCCGGATCTTTCCAGATTTCAAGACCTGAAAGTTGGCTTAACCAGATTTGAAAGTTACATCATGACTGGTTCTTTCCACATTGAAGATGCAATCCGGTATTCTGCAAAAGTTGCATGCTTTGCCCAATCTTTATTGAATCCTGGATCCAATCCTTTCAGATTGTACACAGACGAAATTGATCTATCCGAATCGATCATTGAAAATCCGGAATTCAACTTTTTGAACCGTTTCAAGAAAACCAACAAGGAAGCTTTTTACTATTGGCTCAAATATCTGGAAATATTAGATTTAGTTTCCATCCACTGAAGGATGAACTAAGTCAGGAACAAAGTCAGGAACTACAGTAGGATCGACTTGAAGAAGTGTCATGGCAACATTGGAGTTGCAAACTTTTAAATGAGTTATAAACGAGTTCAAGCACAGTTTAAAAGAGTTGTCATTATATTGTGCAAAAAATAAGGCTATGTCCGGAATAAAAAACCTTACCATAATTGGGTTCGAGGCGAGAATAAATCGCTTTGATCCATCTTATGTCCAGGATTGGGATTCATGGTTAAACGTTCATCCAGACCAGCAAGCCGCCCAGTTTGGTTTGGTTTTGCGAAAATGGCAGGCATGTCGGCCCAATCGAATGCGAAGAACCAGGATTGAACAAATCCATGAACCGCCCTATCTTGAGGACCTCCTTGCCGAAGCTAACCCATATTTGCGAATCCTGGATGATTTTGATATCCGCCTAAGGGAATCCTTTTCCCGCGAGAAGGCTGATGCCTTATCTGAATTATGGAGAATTTTTCAGCACTTACCCTATCAAGGACGAGCATTGAATGGCCTGGCTAGCGTTACCGGAATCTCCAAGGCAGTTTTACTTTTGACCAGGGGTCGGGTTGGTCCCGCTCTTGACTCAACCGTTCGAGCAAACTTGAATGTTAGAAAAATCTTGTCAGCCGATCAATGGATTGACTTATTAAAGATTGTCAATGAGGATGTTCAACTATTCGAAGCCAAAAATGGTACTACCCTAAACATGGCCGCACCCAAATGGGCTCAACACCTGAATAGTGGCCGTATCTACGATATGGCCTTAGGACCAGGAGATTGAGCGGACAAGCGTTCCAAGCTACTTATTGGTGTAAATGTCGTGGTAAAGAATACTGAAATTAACCCGCTTAAACTTTTAGAACAGCAAAAGGAATGATAATCCGGGCGACACAACATTTATACCGGCTATCCGGAGTTCCATCTGTTAAAAATACCGAACAGCCCCCCTCACCATTTCCGGGTGAGTGGTATGCCAATTTTGTGGAACGATTCGACGGACGGTACAATGCCATCCACTTTCTTCACAACCCGACGAGAATTTCAGTACTGGTCCCCGGACCCTTCCTGGATCAATCCATTGCAGGTTTGAGGGAACGGGCTGCCGCCTTCCTCTTGAGAAAGGTATATGGCCGGCTACTGTGTCAATACGAATTATTATCCTAGCCAGCATGAATCAGATGCGGTATGAAATTGAGTATCACCTTTCGACGCCCGAAACCATTAAGAAAATCAATTTGGACAAGATTGAGGAAATAGAGTTTGACACAATGATAAGGACAGGTAAGAAACTGATGGATTTTACCACACCAGCCAGGATTTTAGAGCAACTCATGACAAGGCTACCATGAAAAAGGAAAGAAAACTCACGCTGATCAAGACCTTCATTCCTTGTGATGTCTTTGAAAATGAGGAATATTATCCAAACGGAGTTTTCGTATTCAATGTCACCAGGATCATCGAACATATTCAATCCGGGCAACTGGTTGTAGAACAGGAAGATATTTCGGTTCTAGATTGGTACAAAACGCAGGTCGCAAGTATTGTAATCAATGAAGAACATTTGAAGACGGTCACTCTTGAGGTGCCCGTAATCCAGGCAGAAATTAGCCCGGGAAGATATAACATCATCGACGGCAACCATCGCCTTGAGAGAGCGTACCGGGATAATGTCAAGACCATAAAATCGTTCAAGCTGAAAGCTGAACAGCTTATACCGTATTTCCATCTGGTTTCTGAGCTTTACGCATGATGACCCTGATCCATTCCGGAGCCAAACGAATATCATGCTCAAGGCAACGTGGATCCTCCTTGGCAAGATGTTTCAGTACTATTTCGATTTCCTTGTCAGAGGTTTGTTCCAAACCAATCTCCCTCAAGGCTTGAATAACAAGGCTGCTAATTTTGCCGATGGCCGACAAATTCCTGGGTGTTGTTGTCTTGAAAATAATCTTGCGCTTACCAATTGTAATCGTCCTGGCGGTTCCATCGGTAAGGTAAACCACGTTCATCGGGACCTGAGTGGTCAGTCCTAAAGCATTAAGGGCAAGTATTCCCGTTGGAACAACACGGGCTTTGTCTCTTCGCCTGATGGCTTCGGCTATTGCTTCGGTCCCCGGTCTGACCGGCCCAATCAATGGATCGATCTCTAACCGGGTATAGATACCATGAGCCAGCCGGACAATCTCTTTCCTTTTCTCCAATCTGTGCAAAGCCGTTCGAACTGCTTCCGATGATCCTAATGACGAAAACTGTTCCGGAAACAGAATCACGCCTCGATGGGTCCGCTGTATCCTGTTTAATATTTTATTTTCAATGCTTTGCATCAGATATGACTGCTCAATTTTGTAACAAATTTAGCATATATTTGTTACAAAAAGGACTGATTAAAACGGCCCTGAGTATAGTCCCTAACTAAGTCCCTCACATTTTCGAAGCCGGAAACATAAAATCCTGGTTAGAAGCACCGGCAAAAACTGTGAAGAAAACTGGGGTGTAAACTAAAGTGAAGACTAGGGAGAAAGGTTCGGAGACTGGTTCTGAAAATTTTTTAACTTGTCGTAGCGAACTCAATTATCGGCTAATCAAACTATTTTTACGACCGAACCATATTTAAATCGGGATGAGACTATTTACCGGATTTCCGGTCGGAAACCAATTCACACTGGCAGCAACAGTGCTCAGCCTTTCAAACGGAACGATCAACGGGCTCCGTTGGGTACCCGGAGTAAATCTACATGTCACAGCCTGTTTCATTGGAGAAGTATCGCCGGATAAACTGCCCCGGCTCAAAACAGCCACCGGGGAGATATGCACAAAGTTTCAGCCAATGACGCTGAATCTGCAGGAGATCTGCATCTGGCCAAAGCGAAAACCCTATATGGTTTGGGCATTATATGAAGCGCGTCCTGACTTTACTGCGATATACCGAAAACTTGAACATAAACTCACCGGCGTTCCCGGGGAAGGATCGGTGAAGCCACATGTTACGCTGGCCCGTTTCAAGGATTACACCGATATCCGGCAGATTCAATTAACCGGAACGGCCTTCCCTGAAACTATCCTATGCGACCGGCAGATCCTGTTTGAATCACGCCTGGCACCCGAAGGCCCCGCCTATTTTCCGCTGGCAGAATATCCGCTAGGAAAGCCCCGC
>JAPLDV010000485.1 GCA_026391235.1 Bacteroidia bacterium
AGAAGGCGGAATGGGGCATATCTATGCCGATTCGGTTTGTACTGATTTTGAGGTGAAAGGCATGTTCAGGATTACTGAGCAAGGTGCTAAAAGCAACAGCGGTTTCTATTTCCGCGCCAATCCGCCGGCCGACAATCCCGATGGTTTCCCGCGTGGATATGAAGCGCAGATCTGTCATAATCAGGATGCTTATACCGGCTGGTTGTGGAAACCCGGAACGCCTACCGGAAAAGCAACTGAATTGTTAACCAAAGATGGCGAATGGTTCGAATACCTCATCAAAGTAGTTGGAGGACATATTGAGTTCCGGATCAATAACAAGCTCGTAATGACCTATGATGATGATGAATACAAGTCGGGTCATTTCGCCATCCAGGGCCATAATCCGGGAATGAAAATAGAAGCGAAAAATTTGTATTATCGGAACCTGCAATGATCAGACTATCTGTTTACTGCAGGTTGGGTTAATGCGTACTTCAAGGCATCTTCTCCGGATACAGTGATATCAGGTTCAATGCCAATCTTATTCAGGCTTTTGCCCCCGAAGGTATAATAATCGGAAACCGGTAAAATAAGGTCAAATTCATCATTGATCAATATGTGCTCATCCAGGATGGTTGCACCTGATGTTTTTTGCCCGATTATTGTAGCGATCTTATTGTTTTTCAGCACATAAACCAGTGCTTCCGATACATTTGATGTTTTCGAATCGGCTAAAACGTATACCTTTCCCTTATACGATTTCCCCTGCGGAACGATATTCAGGTAACGGCCCGGCTCTTTGTACAATTCTCCCGCGTTGTTTTTTGTGTCGTTAAAATCTTTAAACAATTTCTTGTAATCCTCACCCTTGGGGATCATGCTATTGCTGTCAAACCATTTCCGCGTCAAATAGACTCCGGCATTAAAGGCTTTATCCGAAAGATAATTTAACAAAATAGCTGCCACACCCGGGCTAATTTTGTTATTTCCACGCAGGTCGATAATCAGGTTGGTGTAGCGCTTTTTATCAACGATTACAGCAATACTGTCCATCTCCTTCTGATTTGCCGGCAGGGAATTCGCATTAAGAACGGCGGTATTGGTTTTTACTTCCCTGATACTTGCCGGATTTCTTCTACCGGTTGATCTATTGTTTGGCCTTGTTTTACTTATTTGAAAGGGTGAAAACGGAAGTTTCTTACCAATCCAAAAAAATGCTGCCGCAAGTTCATAATCGTCTGAAATCTTTGACTTCAATTCGTTGATCTTTATTCTGAAATCCAGCCATTCATCCGACTTAAGCCATTCGGAATTAAAAAGGTTTTTTTCAGTTAGAGAAAATGCCGAGTTGATAATAAGCGGATAATCTTTAATGGGTTTGCTATCTGGCATTTTTATACCGGTCAACGGGCGCGGCCTGTTTCTATTGTCAATGTATTTGCCTTTAAAATGGATGTCGGCAATGGCAGCAGAAAAGGGGTACTGTTTATCGAAATAATTGAAGGTGCCGGTTAACAACAGGCTGTCATTTTTACTTTGAGTTTTTCCCTCGATATAAACAATCTCGGCATATTTAAGCTTCCCGGCTACATTTGCCAAAGTATATGTAAAGGATCCTGCAATATCTTTCAGTGCATTTTTTCTGGTGTATCCTTTAAACGTTTTTTGCTGATTATCCAAAACAATAGTCAGCAGAATCTCATCACCATATTCATTCTCGATTTTCCAGAATGACTGGGAAAATAAATCTGTTGATATTAATACAAAAATGGCAAGTAAAAAGATTCTATTCATAAGATCTGCATAGGGTTAGTACGTTACATTAACTCTGGAATTCAGTTGCAAAACAGATATAAAAATATCTTATTCAGTCAGGTTAAAATTTGTATTGCGGAATTTTCATCAGTTCCCCGTCTTTTAATGCGGATTCATGAGCAACAAGGCCCGAAACCGTCAGGTTGAGCGCTATGGCTACATCAACCAACGGTTTGCGGTCCTGAATAATAGCGCTGATAAATTCGTTGGTCAGGTGACCGTGGGAACCGCCATGTCCGCCTGCCGAAACGCCGGGAGGTAGCGGAGGGCGGAGCAAACCGGGAAGCGATTTTTCAAGTCCTTCGTACTTCCCGTAAAATGAGCCTTTCTGCCCCCGGATTCGACCTCTTTCTCCACCATCGCCAGGTGTATCCCAACTGACACCCATTCGCGACATACCCCCGTCGCCGGTTCGAAAAAGAGCAATTTCGGTTCCGAACGGATTTCTATAACGGTTATTTGCCGGTTTTAAATGGTCGATCATGCTCGGCATCCCAAAACAGGAGACTTCGGTAAAACTGCCGCCGGTTACGCCAATTTCGTACGCATTGGAATGGGTCGGGTACCACTGCGGAGGCAGGCCCACGCGCCAATTCATATAGGAGGGCAACGGTTCAGGCATATAATGATAATACTCGCCCTCGGAGTAAATGAGTTTGCCCAAACCGCCGGATCTGTATATCTGGCGCATGGCATAAAGGTCTTCATGAAAGCAGGAAGTTTCGAACATCATATATTTCAGACCGCTGGTTTTCACGGCCTCGAAAAGGTTGTCCGCATCTTCCAGCGATCCGAATACGGCCGGCACTGCCGAGGCCACGTGTTTTCCATGCCTGAGAGCTTCTATTGCGTGCCTTGCGTGACTGGGTGCATCTGTTGCAATAAAAACCGCCTCAATAGTATCGTCTTTGACAAGTTCTTCCAACGAAGGGTAAGTTTTCGAGCAACGGCATGCCTTTGCAAGTGCTGCGCAACGATCAGGAATAAGGTCACTTACGGCCACGACCTCCACATTCGGGTGATTCTGGAAATCAAACGCAGCTCCGAACTGGCAATAACCGTATCCGGCAATGCCCACGCGAACCTTTCGATCCGAAATGGGCACCCAGCCTTTGGAAAGGTCAGGGCTTTCCGGAGTTGTTTCGAATCCCTGGATAACCGCTTTCTTCCCGGTAGCACAGGATACGGTAAGGGCTGCGGCTCCTATGGAGGCTGTCCGCAAAAACGACCTGCGCGATGATTTGATTATTTCGGATTTCATAACAATGGAATTAACAATTTTGGTTTGAAGATAATTTATTAATCATATCATTACCGCTCAGGCAAACAAATATAGAAATTGGAACGCAGATGACGCGGATCCTGGAGGAACGCTGATTTTCGCGGATCATTTTAATCCGCGTTCTAACCCTCAATTAAAAGTCATTTATTTAGTTATCGTGTATTTACCTGCACTGTAATTGCGGGTTCTGATAACCAGCTTATTTAGTTTCTCATCAAACTGGTAGTCCACTGTATCTTTAAGAATTGCATCATCCAGTTCAACTTTTATAGGCTTCGCGGCCAGGTTAATATTCAGGATGTGTGATTTTTGAATACCTCCCATCGAGATTTTAATTCGTTCAGGATCCTCTTCCACTGATACCGATGTACTTCCGCTTTTATCCGGATGATGAACAGTAAATTCATTTTTACCATCCGGATAGATCAGCATAGTTAAATATCCTTCTGAGTTTCTATCCCCGATACCGGTATAGTCGCGCTTGATATCCATCGGCACAATAGCTCCGTCGCGGATATACACAGGATATTGATCAAGCGGGAACTCGCGTTCAAATGAAATCGGACCTTGAATAACTTCCTTATCATTAAAGAAATACCTCCATTTCCCTTTTGGTAGCGTAATTTTAGTCGTCAACTGATCTTTGTAAATGGGAGCTACAAGAAAATGGTCGCCGAAAAGATAGTGATACTTGCCTTTTACCGGTCGCTGCAGCAGGGTCCCTCCATTATGTGCCTCAACCACATAGGTATACATATAGGGGATCAACTCAGTATGCAGCCATGAGAATTTCCGTATTATTTCCAGTTCCTGCCGTGATCGTTTCCACAAAGCCCTTTCACCATGGCCGCCATTGAGAAATAATCCGCAAAATGCAGAAAACTGTGCCCACCGGATATAAAGGCGGGGTGGGATTACGCTTCCGGAGAAACCGGCCACATCGGAGCCAATAATGTTGTATCCGACTTTGGCACTTGCCATTATATTTTTGATTGCCAGTTCAATCCCATCGTTGGATTCCCAGGTGTGTTTCTGATCTCCTACCCAGGTTACCGGGGCAGCATCTATCGGAGCAAATCCTTCGGGATGGTATCCGCGGTCAATCGCCCGCGCCAGCGTAACGAATTCCGGATTCTGCGTGAGTCCGTGCAAATATTCGCCCCGATAATAATGGTCCATGTAAGTGCGCGTGGTCATCAATCCTTCGGAAGTTGTTTTATAGAAAAGCGGAACAGGACCGGCCAACGTATAGAAAAGTGTGGCTGTGCCATCCAGTTTCCAACCATCGATGCCATACCCGAAAACCTTTTGTTGTAACCCGCGCCACCATTTAATAGCATCAGGATTTGTATAGTCGATAAAACCGCCTTTCCCTTTCCACCATTTTATCTGATCTCCTTTACCTGCCAGATAGCCATTTGCGCGGGCCTTATTGACCATTGTGGTCATCCAAAGCACTACCCGGTATCCTTTGTCCTGCAAATTGCCGAACCATGCTTCCGGTTTTGGATAACGGGTTGTATCTACCACAAAATCATTATAAATCGTACTCCAGGGACTATCCAGCAAAATGGTGCGCACCGGAATATCATTTACAGCATAACCTTCGAGCAGGGTATCCACCCGCCGCGCAGTGTTGGAATCATCCTCCCAAAGCCAGCATTCCAATGCCCAGGCCGGAGTCAGGGGAGGGTTCCCGTGTCGTTTCGCATTAAACGGAACTCCGCGAAAAGGGAATGCAAAGCCGAAATAGTAAATCAGCGACAAGATGGGGACGATTAACAGTATGTATTTTAATATTTTCCTTGTTCGTGCTGACTTTTTCATGAGCTAGTTGATGATCGGTTATATTAAATGCTCTGTCCGTTTAAACGGGGGCAATACATACAGGGTATACTCTGTTTAAACATCGAAATTATAATTTTTCCATATCTTGTTCTCATAATAATTTGTTATGAAACGATTTGCAATCATTCTGGGTAGCATCCTTTTGGTACTGCTGCTGATATTCTTTGTAAGCACCGGCTTCGTTGAGAAGGGCTCCTACTTTCGCGCTGATTATTTCAAAATAACAACAGCCCGAATCGATAGCATCAAATCGGCGCAGGTAATGATAGATGACTCATTACAAGCTGGTTTTGCAAAAGTAAGTATCACTCCGGGCCTGAATAATGCTGTAGATAGCTATTCGGATGGGAAATTCATCCAGGTTCCTCTGGCAGGTTATGGGGCTCGAAAAGGAAAATCGGCAACCGGTATTCACGACAGTATTTTTGTCAAGGCTGTAGCGCTGAAAGTTAGCCGGCAAACTCTTGTTTTGGTAAGTGCCGATCTGTTGATTATGCCTCCGGGTATTATCGATTCAGTTGCCATACTCCTTTCAAAACAGGGAATCCGGCGGGAGCAGCTGTTTTTTTCGGCTACTCACAGTCACTCAAGTCTTGGTGGATGGGGGGCAGGCTTTGTGGGGAAAGAATTTGCCGGGAAAGAGAATAAAAACCTTCAAAGATGGCTGATTCTTCAGATTTCCAAAGCGGCAACTTCGGCGATTGTTGATTTACGGACTGCCCGGCTGGGATCCGGATGTTTTAATGCCGAAAGTTATACTCGAAATCGTGTCATAGGCGAATCGGGCACTAAGAACGATGATTTCAGTTTTATAACACTTGAGCAAAAAGGATATAGAAAAGCTATAATAGGTTCATATTCAGCACATGCAACAACAATGGGATCAGACAATCTGGAAATCAGCGCTGACTATCCGGGTTATTGGGAACGAAAAATGGAAAATACCTCTGCCGATCTGGCCCTCTTTTTTGCCGGTTCTGTTGGCAGTCAAAGCCCCGTGGGTAACGGGGATGGATTTGATAAGCCCAAATTTATCGGAGAAGCATTGGCAGATATCCTGAACAGGCACCTTCCCCAAGTGGTTTTAAACGACAGAATCATACTTTCCTCCGTTTCTGTAAAAGTTCAATTGCCGGAATACCATCTGCGGTTAACAACAAGAATCAAC
>JAPLDV010000009.1 GCA_026391235.1 Bacteroidia bacterium
TCGCATACGGAATTTTTAATGAAAAAGGCCGGAGCGGTGGGTGCCGCTAATGTTGGTTACTATTTCAGCCACCGCAGCACCAATACCGACCTTACTTTATACTCCTTTAATGGCTCGGCTTATGCCTCGGTTTTTGAAGCCACAAGATCCGGAGTGACCAAATGGGGGGCATCAACTTACCATGTATTTCAGAACTATGCCTCAACCCTTCAATTTGAAACCACCTCAGGGGGAGTAAACATACCATCGGGTAAAACCTATCAGATTGGCGGAGTCGATGCTTTTGCCGCAGTATCGTCATTTTCAAGAGATGCTGCGGGTTATAGCGGGATTTCCTATAATCCGTCTGATTTTGTGTTGCACGTCATTACCGGAATTAACAATGCCTATACCATATCCGGCACCACAACCGGAGCGGCAAATGGAATGCTCCATATTATCAGGTTGAAAGATGCCGGGGTTTCTAAAACTCTCGGTTTTTCAGGGTTCACCGCTTTCAAGAGCTCTTTTCCAACGGCAACCACCCCTGGCAAGTGGATGTATTTCACCTGCCGCTACAACTCTGCCGGCTCATCCTGGGATATCATCGACTTTGCCGTTCAAAACTGATCATTCGCAAACCTTAAACAATAATCATGTCAGTAACAAAAACCATGTTAAGCAACCAGAAAATCCGGGTATCCCGGTTATTTGAACTCCTGCACGGGATCGATCTTTGCTCGGGTATCACGGGCTCCTTCGGGTTCTCCTACGCCCTGGGGAGGAGCAAGAAAATCATCATGACACAGGCTCAGGCCATCGAAAAAATGAACCAACCGGAGCCTGAGTTCGAAGCCTACCAGCGCGAGCGCCAGGAGCTGATTGAAAACATATTGGCCAAAAAAACAGGCGATCAGATCGAATTCACCGATGCAACGGACCAATCCGGGAAGGTCCCGGTATTCAAAGATCCCGCATTTGCCGAACAGGCACTGAACGAACTGGCATTGAAGTACTTCGCTGCTATTGATACCCGTAAGAAAAAGAACCGTGAATACATTCGGTTCTTTAACGGGGAAAGCATCGACATCGAGCTGTACCTCATTCAAAAGGAACACCTTCCCGGGGACAAACTCTCACCGGCGATGGTGTACGGAATCATCGAACTGATCGGGGAACCTGAATAAATCATGACAACCTACTTAAGAGGAAAACCATTCAAAATCTCACGACAGGAGGGCGATACAGCTGATATCGTATTCCATGTTCCTGATTGTATCCCGATGACCGGCATGGATGTCCTGCTGCAGGTCCGCAATGCCAGCGGCGATCTGCTGTTCGGTAAAAGAAATACACCCACTGGCGGCATCACGGTCGACAATCAAAGAATACACGTGTCACTCGATCCTATCGACACCATCGGTTACCATGGAACACACAACTGGGAACTACAGGTATCGAATTCCATCAGGGTACAAACTCTTGCAGGGGGAGTGTTTATAATCATCCGGGAGATTGCCGTATGAGCGATATCGATATCACGCTTACCTGTGAGCCGGTGATAACCATCGAGTGCAATGCCTCTGATAACCCATTGCAATTGGTGGAATCCGGCGAAAAGAAAACAGGCGTTGATGAGGGTTATTACCGGCAATTTTCCATGACCGATGACTACCTGTATATCTGCGTGGCAGAAGGTGCAGCCGGTGAAGCAATCTGGAAGAAAACTCTATTATTTCAAACCTAATGAAAAAAAGTAAAGAAGCGAAAATCAACACCCTGAAGGCAAAAGTAAAGGTGCAGGAATGTGAACAATTAATACAACAGGCCCTGGCCAATGTGCAGGAACTTGAAAATGCCGAGAAACAGGCCGAGGAAGATGAACAGGCTTTTGTTGAGCAAACAGGCGACCAGATCAGGAAGCTCTGTGAGGATAACCGGTTCTTTTGCGGGATCATCCTCAGCCCGCAGGACCTGGTAAATATCATGCAGGTGATGATGAGCTCCCGTGAAAACGTGAAAATCAATTTTGCACTTTACTCAATAGATAATTAATAAAGGAGATCAATGTTATGGCTCAGTATGACTTATTATTAACGCAAAACGTCCATGCCTCGGGAATAGAGTTTTCCGAAAAGCTGGTAAACATTGCCAAAGGAGGATTGCTCTCCGCGGCTGCCGGAGGTGTCCCCACGGTTTTGGCCGGGGGAACGGATGGGTATCATCTGGTCCGGGATGATGCCGAGGCAACCGGCTTAAAATGGGTGGCGATCACTGCCGGCCATGCTCAGGGAACCGATGCCGGCACTACAGCGCCGGTATTCGAACTGGATACCGATGGTTTCAAAATCGAGCTCACAGCCGAAAGTGCTTCCAAATTGGGAGTCAAGGTGGACGGTGGGGCAACTTATGCCGACTTTCAGGCTAAGGATGCCATGTTTGCCCAGGCAAGCGGAACAGCCGCCCCGACAACCGGAAACCACCTGACGAACAAAACCTACGTGGATGGTATCCTGGCGGCCAATGATGCCATGATCTTCAAAGGCACCGTAGGAACGGGCGGAACTCATGAGATTGCCGCATTCAACTCCCTGTCCACCTATAACGCCGGATGGGCATATAAGGTGGTTTCATCAGGTACCATCAAAGGGGTGGCCTGTGAAATCAACGACATGCTTGTTGCCTCTGTCGACCGGGCAGGATCCGGCAACCTGGATGCCGACTGGGTGGTTATTCAAACCAATATTGATGGCGCCGTGATCGGACCCGCTTCGGTTACCGCTGATTATGTTGCCCTGTTTAGCGGAACAACCGGAAAGGTCATCAAGGCAGGTACCGGTGCTTTAGGTACCGCAGCGTATGTGGCAACCGGAACATTCGCTACCGCTGCCCAGGGAACACTGGCCGATGGCGCTGTCGCTAAAAGCCTGATCACCGCTGCCGACCAGGTAGTTATCGGTACTGCTTCCGCCACTCCCGGAGTAATCACCGCCGGAGCATCAACGATCATCGGGAAAAAAGCTACCGGTACCCTGGGTGCCATGTCCGTCGCCGAGACCCTGGCCGTAATCGGTGTAGCAGCCGGTGCAACCGCAAATGCCAAGGCAACCTCGGCGGAAGTAAACACGGGAACCGATGATGCTAAATTCCTGACTCCATTAGCATTGTCAGGCAGCTCAATGGTCAAAGGACCAGGCGCGGCCGTGGTGGATAATGTTCCCGTCGTTTGGGATTCAACTTCCGGAAAACTGATAAAATCGCATGCTTCCGGTGCGCTCGGAACAGCAGCATTTGTCGCTACCGGAACCTTTGCAACCGCAGCTAAGGGAACCACCGCCGATGGCGCGGTTCCGAAAAGCCTGTATGATGCAAACACAATCCTTTATGCTACAGCCGATAATACACCTGTTGCCCTGACTGTCGGACCCTCGACCCTTGTCGGACGTAAAGCATCGGGCGATATCGTGGCCATGACTCCGGCGGAAGCCATCAACGTGCTCTGCGTTACCGCTCCTGCATCAAAAACAGCTTCCGGAACTTCCGGTCAGATCGCTTTCGACACGAATTACGCTTACCGCTGCACCGCTGCCAACGTGTGGGCAAGGTGGCCGATAGCCACTAACTGGTAGAATTTTGTAAGCATGAGCCTCCGATTTTCAGGGAGGCTCATGCTTTATAACTTTTTCATTATCGAAATATTCAGGTGTTATTAGCAGCGCGGCAAGTGGCGAGATCGCCGGACTTACCGACAAGGCCACTCCGGTTGATGCGGATGTCGCTATGATCGAGGATAGTGCTGCTACAAACGCCAAAAAGAAAGTTACCTGGGCGAACATCAAAGCCACCCTCAAAACATATTTCGATACCCTGTACATGACCCTGGCCGGTGGTACCCTGACCGGGAATTTGACCCTGGGAGAAAATACCTCCGTGGACCTGGATCCCGTCTTATCCGCTGATGGCAAGTACACCGGCATCTGCCGAACCGGTACCGCCGGGGCAACGCTCGCATTCGGCAACCTCGTTTATCTCGACCCGACGGATTCCCGGTGGGAACTCGCTGATGCCAATATCGCAGCCGGTGCAGATGGCGACCCGCGTGGAATCCTGGGAATGTGTGTACTGGCCGCAGCAAGCGATGGTTCAGCAACCAAAATCTTATTAACCGGGGTGATCCGCGCCGATGCCGCATTCCCGGCCATGACCATCAACGCCCCTATGTACGTGAGTGAAACATCAGGCGCAATCGTGGTCACGCAACCATCTACGGCCGATGTGGTCATTCGGGTGGTGGGATTCGCACTCACCGCCGATGAACTTTATTTTAACCCGTCCAATGACTACATAACTCACACCTGATGGGAACAAAAGTTAAAATCGATCCTGATTCGTTAACTCCCGAAGCAGCTGCGAAGTACCGTATCGAAAACAACACGTTCTGCAGGGAAGCCAAAGCGGATCCGAAAGATCGCCTGGAAGTGGAAATAGGGGATATCAAGCAGTCCGACTTTTTCCCGCAGGTAAAACTCAAACGATGGGATAACGAGGTGAACTTCTCAGTCCGGTTGACCGATGATGAATCCACAGATCCAATCCTGGGAAGCGAAGGCAGTAAGCTTTCCTGGAAGAAACCGAAAAAGG
>JAPLDV010000280.1 GCA_026391235.1 Bacteroidia bacterium
TTGCTCCCTTGCTTTTCGCCACAATTGTCGTGGGCATTGCGGGCCATTCCAATCTGAAGCAGGTGGGCAGAATGGGCTGGAAGTCGCTGCTGTATTTTGAAATAGTTTCCACATTTGCCCTTTTCATCGGCCTGTTCTCCATTAATATCAGCCGAGCAGGAATGGGAGTGACGATCCCTGAGGCAGTAGCAGCTGAAAATATACAACACATTGAACCTGTGACAGGAACAGACATACTATTGCATGTGTTTCCTGAAAATATTGCCAAATCGATTTATGAAGGCCAGGTTTTGCAAATCGTGATCTTCAGTATTCTCTTCGGGATCGCTGTGGCGATGATGAAGCAAAAGCATTACGGCCCGATGATCAAGTTCACGGAATCCCTTGCTGAGGCCATGTTCAAGTTTACCCAGATCATCATGTACTTCGCTCCGTTTGCCGTTTTTGCCGCTATCGCCTATAGTGTTGGTCACATGGGGATCGATATTCTTGTCAACCTCTTCAAGTTGCTAGCAACCCTGTATGTTTCTTTGATCCTATTCCTTCTGGGGGTACTGTTTCCGATCGCACTTTTCCTGCGCATACCGGTAAAAAAATTCATCAGGGCAATTGCTGAGCCGGTTACACTTGCATTTGCCACAACGAGTTCAGAATCAGCTCTGCCGATGGCCATGGAGAGGATGGAGGAATTCGGCGTTCCGCGAAAGATTGTTGCTTTTGTTATGCCGACCGGTTATAGCTTCAATCTTGCCGGTACCACTTTATATTTATCCCTGGCGACGATATTTGTTGCCCAGATCAGCGGAGTAAACTTATCCATCGACAAACAGCTGGTGATCATGTTTACCCTGATGCTCACGAGTAAGGGGGTCGCCGGCGTACCGCGTGCCTCATTGGTCATTTTGCTGGGTACCGCAGCCAGTTTCGGTTTGCCTACCTGGCCTATATATATCATTCTCGGCATTGATGAATTGATGGACATGGCAAGGACGGCGGTCAATGTGATCGGGAATTGCCTTGCGACAGTTGTAATAGCGATCTGGGAAAAAGAATACATCAGGCCCGGTAAATTAATTGTTCAGGTTGATCCTGTCATCAATAATCCAGAAAACCATGAACATGAAGAAATCAGTCGTAAGGCTTATTGACATTATCTATCATATAATAAGTAAATACAAATCCGAGGACTATGTTTTCTCAAAAAGAGTCGATTCGTTTTTTATTGACACCCATACCATTCACCTGTTTATCACCAGGTTTTTCAAAGAATTATTTCTAAAACCATCTGAATTTCGTGAGATTATCAGGCAGTGCTACGAAGTCGGGGTTAAATCCATCCCACTAATTACGCTAACCGGATTTGTGGTTGGAATCGTATTTACCAAACAATCCAGGCTTCCCCTGACAGAATTCGGTGCTGCATCCTGGCTGCCATCCTTAATCGGAATTGCATTTGTGAGAGCCCTCGGCCCACTGGTTACGGCGTTGATTGCCGCGGGCAAGGTAGGATCCGGCATCGGGGCAGAATTAGCTTCGATGAAGGTAACTGAGCAAATCGATGCCATGGATGTATCGGCAGTAAACCCGTTTAAATTTCTTGTAGTCACCCGGGTTGTTGCCACAACCGTAATGATCCCCATATTAACGCTTTATTGCACATTTGTCGGCTTGTTGGGATCTTATACCAATGTTGGCGTGGGAAAAGCTGCCAACCGCGCTGTTGTATTTTCGATGTTCCTGATTATTACCGAAGAGATTATTGTGGTCCAGATCACTCACTGGATAAATTCTTTTTAATATCAGATACATGAGGAACGAAAATCAGCCAGATAATTTGCATAAGGTTGTCATCTCAATCCGGAACCTTCATAAATCGTTTGGAGAATTGCAGGTTCTGAAAGGGATTGATCTGGATGTTTTTAAAGGGGAGAATTTTGTGGTACTGGGACGATCAGGCAGCGGCAAATCTGTATTGATTAAAATAATTGCCGGACTGTTAAAACAGGACCTCGGATCAGTGAATGTTCTGGGAATGCA
>JAPLDV010000602.1 GCA_026391235.1 Bacteroidia bacterium
CGTCGGCGGGCCGAGCAGCGTCGTGCGGTAGAAGAGGATAACCCAATGCAAGCCGGTCTTCTGCCCCAGTCTCCCGTGGACTCCGGCGAATCGGAGGATCCGCGCCTCGGCGCCGATATCCACCCCCGCATATTTGCAGGATTGCCTCCTCTAATTCCTCCTTTTTTGCTCCTTTATGCACAAATCCACGGGCACCGGCAGCTTCCATCTGCAACAGGCTGCCTATGTCAGAATGTGCGGTCAGCGCTATGATACCCAAATCAGGGGCCATTTTCAGCGCCCTAACGGTGGTTTCGATCCCGTCGATACCCGGCATGTTGATGTCCATCAGCACAACGTCGGGATGCGTTCCCGACCGCAGATAATCCAGGAATTCGTTCCCGCTGGCTGAGTCAAAGACCACTTTAAAATTTTCCGTCTTCGACAACACCAATCCGATACCCATCCTGACAATCTCATGGTCATCAACCAAGGCTATTTTAATGGTTTTCATGGCTGTGTATCGCAATTTGTTTACCGGTAAAGCAAAGGTGTAGTTTCTGTTCGGTTGCTATAGGGTAAAAATAGTGAAAAAATCACTGCGAGGTGCGATTTTTTAAACTTCGTGCCTCGGAAGTTCATGATTTTTCAACAGTCAGAATAATTGTGTGTTACGATTATTCTATGAGTACTTCCACTCATAACAGTATAGGGGTTTCCACTCATTATTATATGAGGATTTCCACTCTTGTTTGATAATTATTCGCGATCTAACTTTAGCGTATGATTAGGGATATACACATAGAATATTCAAAAAACCTGCAAATAGATCTGCTGGCCAAAGTAAGAAAGCCAATTTGATAAAAGTAACCCCCTGCGATGATCAGATCATCACCAGGGGGTAGAGTTCAAGGTCTCGTGCAAAAGACCATCCGCTCTGTCGAAACGGATTCAACAACTCAAATTCAAAATTACAAAGTTCTATGAAAAAAATACTGCTTTTACTGGTTGTGTTTCTCAGCTTCTCTCTGACTAATTGTGACAGAAGTGAGAAAAGTGAATTATCAAACGTTACTGCAGCGTCAAAGCTGAGTGATTCCCCAAGTCTGAAGGGTGGCAAGAATAAAAGTGACTATCAGAAAGCAGTTGATAAAAGTTTTGGCAAATTATTAACAAAGCTTGAAAAGAGGGTGCGCGACAAGAAACTGGACGGAGGTGTTACAATGGCAGCTGCACCAGTGGTAGATCCGGCAAAGCCAATTCCTGCTGAAATCATTGAAGAAATGACCGATGCAGACGCTCTTGAATTAGTTGATGATTTGACACCAGCCTCAGAGAATTTATTAAACTCTTATGGAATAAGTACTTCGTCCATAGCAAATCATGGAGCTATAGTATTTGCTGCAATTATTGCTAATGAATTTGAAATAGCATATAACAATGGCGTTCAACTTGAAGCAACCGGCTCAACAACCATTTCCTACTATGAGAGACCAACAAATGCGCCTTTTGGTAGTGTATTAACTGCCTGTCTTAAGTCTGCCCTAGGGTCTTTGGGTGTGGATTTCATTAAAGTTGCTTCTGGCGGTGCCATTCTCAGTGGAAGAGCAGGTTTAATTAGTGCACTCCAAGCAGCTTTGGGAACTGCAGCCAAAGCAATTGCACTTGAAATAACCGCTGCATGGTATGCTGCTAATATTTTAGGTTGCCTTTGGGATCATTATGTTTCATAAAAACTCGCATTACTATGAAAATCGAAATCATTATTACCGGGATATGCGCTTTAATGCTTTGGGGTCCACTTTGGAGAATATGGTTTCTGTTTCGCCGGGAAACGGCTGATGCAAAGCTAAGAAAAAATCTCGGATCCCTATTAGTATTCATTGGGATTTTAGGCTCCTTATGCTTCATTATACCTCTCTTAATAAAGATTTTAAAGGGATAGGCTTCATGCGAGTGAGACTTAAAATTATGGTATCATGGCATTAATTGAATCTATTGTAGGATTAGTAGGTAGCTGTATAGGAGTGTATTTCTTTATTTGGCTGATTGTTCTATCGAGGGAAGATAAGGATTGGGTAAAACGACCGTGGATCTTTTTTTTAGGGATCGCTTTTTGTGCGTTTTACGTAGTTTATTTTGCCAGTAGCCTATTTCAGAAATAGATACTTATTGTTCACTCTGTCGTAAAAAGCTTTTGGTTTATAGCCAAAGGCTTTTTAGAATAATCGAAAGAAATCCTATGAAAAAAATACTGGTTTTACTGGTTGTGTTTCTCAGTTTCTCTCTAACTAATTGTGACAGAAGTGAGAAAAGTGAATTATCAAACGTTACTGCAGCGACGAAGCTGAGTGATTCCCCAAGTCTGAAGGGTGGCAAGAATAAGAGTGATTATCGTGCCGTTTTAGATAAGGAATTTACCAAACTGTGGACAAAGCTAGAAAAGAAAGCCCGCGATAAAAGAAAGGGATCCGGGGATATTTCTCTTACAGCGGCTGCACCGGGAAGTGGTGATCCAATTCCACCCGAAG
>JAPLDV010000844.1 GCA_026391235.1 Bacteroidia bacterium
AACTTCCTGCCATGGATGGTACGTTAATTGCTAATCAAACCAAGCAGGGAATCTTGTATCGGGCAAATTGACGCACTTCGCTGATCTGGGGCAGAAAATTCATGGATTTAGCCACTATCGTTGGTATTGTCGGCGCCTTCAGTCTGGTAATCATTGCAACCGCCTCAGGGGGTGGGTTGAGCTGGTTTTGGGATGTTCCCTCTGTCCTGATTGTATTTGGCGGGGTGTTTGGTGCGGTTCTGATCAATTATCCGTTGGCGGATGTTTTGGGCGTTTTTAAAGTTGCGAAAAACGCCTTCTTGAGAAGGGAGCAGAAAGCAAAGGATATTATTGATATCATCGTAACAATGTCTAAAGTGTCTCGAAGGGACGGGATGCTGTCTTTACAGAGCATGACTGAGAAAATACGGGATCCATTTCTGGTCAAAGCAGTGAATCTGCTGATTGATGGGCTGGATCCTACGGATGTGACCAACATTTTGGATACGGAACTTGATTTTATTGAAGAAAGACACCGTCTTGGCGCTGAGATATTCACGACCATGGGAAACTTTGCTCCGGCCATGGGGATGACAGGCACCTTGATCGGATTGGTGCAGATGCTGATGCGGATGAATGATCCGAGTACAATAGGGCCTTCCATGTCCGTTGCCCTCGTTACCACCTTTTATGGAGTCATACTTGCAAACCTGATTTTTCTTCCGATTGCCGGAAAGCTCAGGCGCCTGAGTACGCAGGAATTACTGGTCAAGCAGTTGATTATAAATGGAATAATATCGATACAGTCGGGTGACAATCCGCGGATACTGGAACAGAAGCTGCATTCTTTCATTTCACCTCGTGAGAGAAAATCGGTATTCCAATGAAAAAGAGAATTGATAGAAGGTACTTGGATGGCGAGGAGTCCGTTGCCGGTTGGCAAACCATATATTGCTCCCTCTCTTTGATTATGGTTGTCATCTTTATAATGCTCGTTTCATTCTCCGTGGCAGACAGAAGGAAAATGAATGATTTAAGAGGCACGGTCGCAGGAGATCGCACCAATGCCGGAAAGATGAATAATCCAAAGACGAATGCCGGGTTCATCAAAAATGAAGCGGTGAATGATGGAGCATGGGTGAACAGCGCCATGCATTCTTTGAGCAGGGTGGGAGAAATTTCCGGGTTGAAAGGGAATGTCACTGTTGAAAGATTTTATGGGGGCATGAAGTTTAAGTTCAAGAGCGATGTTGTCTTTTCATCGGGATCCGCGAGGATCAGCGAAAAAATATATCCTTATCTCGACGAGATGAGCAGGATCGCACAGGAGCAGAGTCTCTCCATGAGGGTACAGGGGCATACCGACGATGTTCCTATCCGCAGTATTGAATTTCCTTCAAACTGGGAACTGTCGACTGCACGATCCACAAACGTTATTCGATATTTTATCACAAAATGTGGATTTCCGGCCAAGCGGCTGTCGGCGGAAGGTTTTGCACAGTATCGGCCTTTTGCTCCAAATAGCAGCCTTGAAGGGAGAGAGCAAAACAGACGGATCGAGGTATATTTAGAACGTGACAGGGATGAAACTTTACTGAAAGATCAAAACGATGAGTCGAAGAGTCAATAATCACTCGACGGAGCCGAGAGGAACATGGCTCCTGACATTTAACGATATGATAACATTATTGCTGGCTTTTTTTGTATTAATCATATCCATGTCGAGCATTGAGGCGACCAAAGTAAAAGGCGTGGCTGACTCGGTAAAAAAGGTTCTTGGTATCGAGCCGGAACGGGAGGGTGGCAACAGAGGCGTCATTGAATCCGTTATCCCGTTCCTTCGCGATACGGATATAGAAAGAGCGCGGACTCAGGCGGGAGGCAGACCGGTTGCCGGGGCATTCAAGGATAAAAGAACGGCGCTGCATCAGGCCTTGGAAAATCTGGAAGGCCAAAAAATTGTCCCGCTGAATCATGGTTTTTTACTTTCCATGGATGAACAGGTTTTATTCTCTCCCGGAGGTGCAGAGATCACAATGAAAGGCCATAAGGCACTAAAAGCATTGGGCGGAATTTTGCAAAGATCGGATGTGTTCGTGCGTGTAGAGGGGAACACGGATAATTTACCCATATCTACAGGCCGATATCCGTCCAACTGGGAACTTTCTCTCGCTCGTGCCGTTCATGTTGTTCAATATCTGGCATCCGAGGGGGAGATTTCACCGGAAAGGTTATCTGCCGCCGGCTATGCCGATACCCATCCGAAGGCGGCCAACGACAATCTGCAGAACCGGCAGTTGAACAGACGTGTGGATATTGTTTTGACATTTTCTG
>JAPLDV010000057.1 GCA_026391235.1 Bacteroidia bacterium
CGTATCAGACCCTCACCGTGCAGGAGCGCAAGATATTCAGCCTTCTGAAAGATGGCCGTTCAAACAAGGAGATCTCGGAAGAGTGCGGTATCAGTCTGAGTACCGTAAAATCGCACGTGAATAATATCTATTCGAAACTCAATATCAGTTCGCGGACGGATGTGATGGACTATGCGGAATAAGATCGGATTTCCTTGGCTGAACCTAACCCCTATTTATGTCCTGACACCATACACTATTTTGGCTGCATCTTTCGTTCATATCTAAGAACCAAACATTAACACCTGAAAATCATGAAAAGTTATGCTGTTCTGGCACTTTCACTAGCATTCACTTTAGGTTGTCAACGCCCGAAATCAACTGATAAAATTTTCATCGATCTGTCTGATAAGGTTGAACGGTCGGAAGATGTGAGTTCGCAAATTGAAAAAGCGGAGTTCTTCCAGATCGCTATGACCTCGCCCATCGAGAATCCATGTAACATACACCTGATGAACGACCGTATCTATTTTGTCGATCGTGGCGGTAGTACTCGGATGCGCATCAATGGACTGATAGCCATAGACCTGAAAGGCAATATTTTATGGAAAAACGACAAGAAAGGGAAAGGTCCGGGTGAATACATGAACATTTACGACCTGGCGGTTCTGCCCGGATCGGATCAGATCGTAATTAACGATAACTGGTCACAAAAGCTTATCATTTTAAATAAGGACGGGAATTATGTGACCCAGGTTGATTACAAGCTAAATTCACGCAACATGTTCGAAATCAAACCCGGATTAATAGTGGTAAACCTGTCGAAAGGCTTTGACCTGAACCATCCTGAACAGACGGTGAATTATGATCTTGCATATATGGATCTTAAAGGGAACATTCTGAAACGTGTGCTGCCTAATAAACATACCGGAATGGGTTGGTTCAGTTACGGAGAATCCCAAACCTTGGTGCCCGGCGAAAAGGAAATGCTTTATACGAATACGCTCGACTACTCCATTTATCAGGTAACTCCGCAAGGGGCCACGCCGAAATGGACCCTGGATTTCGGACCGTTCAATGCCGATACAGCTAAATACCTTTACGCAAAAACCTGGGATGATGGGCCGGGCAACGCTGCAGGTTCAGAAACGCATAAGGAAGTGTTGGCTTTTAAAGTAAACCAATCCGCTAATAATCTTTGGGTGCTGGTACCGCATGAAAAATATCTGAATCTGGCGATTATCAATAAAAAGACGCACGAAGTCAGGCATTACCGAAAACCCGAAAAAACCGAATTCCTCTTTCATGGGATTCCGGTACCTGTTTATTATCTGATTCAAAACGGCGATAAGATCCTGTATTCCCTTACTGCCCTGACTGCAAAGGAAGAATGGGATAAACTGTCTGCCCGGCAAAAAGCGGATGCCGATCCCAAGTGGCGCCAATTAATGGAAAAAACTGATCCCGATGCCAATCCGATAATAGTTATGCTTTGGTTAAAATAAAAATCCGATTGCATTGGGGGCAATGATCAATTGATTCGGATATCACACTGCCCGAATTCCCACTAATACAGATACCACGCTGCCCGAATTTCTACTAATTCAGGCAGCGCAATTTATTGGCTTGACCTTTAAAAACCATTTTCTCCGTGCCCCTCCATGTCCTCCGTGCCTCCGTGTTTAACTTAAGAAATCGTCTCCACCGCCCGCTCAATCCTGGCAATAACCTCTTCCGGTCCCAGTAGCGCCATGATATCGAACACGCCGGGCCCCATTGAGGAGCCAACCAGACACAGGCGAAGAATGTTCATTACGTTGCCCAGGTTGAGGCTGTTGGAAGCAATGTGGTCTTTAATAAGCACTTCATAAGCTTCCGCGGTAAGGGTAAAGGTCCCCGCTTTCGCGGGGATGACAGAGAAGGGCTTGGTGGTAGGGACAGCAAGGTGATCGCCCGCCTCCGCGGGGATGACAGAATAGGGTAATAATAGGGCGGTAATATCTTTAAGTATGGAAGGCATGTCGGGGGACCAGCGTTTTTTTATGACCGCTTCATCATAAGTTGTCGGGGCCTCAAAAAAGAACCACACCTGGCTCCAGATATCCTTCACAAACTCAGCCCTCTCCTTCACCAGCGATATAATTTTTATTATTCTTTCCCTGTCATCCCCGCGAAAGCGGGGACCTTTTGACGCTAACGAGGTGCCTTCTCTGTCATCCCCGCGAAAGCGGGGACCCTTCGACGCTAACGAGGTGCCTTCTCTGTCATCCCCGCGAAAGCGGGGACCCTTCGACGCTAACGAGGTGCCTTCTCTGTCATCCCCGCGAAGGCGGGGACCTTTTCCCTGCGCACTGAGCTCATCAAGGAACCGCTCCGCGATCTCCTCATCGCTCTTAATCAGCATATACTGATGATTGAACCACCTGGCCTTCTCCGGATCGAACCTCGAGCCGGATTTGCCGACTCTTTCCAGGCTGAACGCTTCGATCAGTTCATCCATGGAATAGATCTCCTTATCGGTTCCATCGGTCCAGCCAAGGAGAGCGAGGATATTGACGAAGGCATCGTTAAAATAGCCGGCCTCACGGTAACCGCTGTATATTTCGCTGGTTTCGGGGTTGTTCCAGCTGATCGGGAACACCGGGAACCCAAGCTTGTCGCCGTCCCTCTTGCTCAGTTTACCGTTGCCGCTGGGTTTCAGGATCAGCGGCAGGTGCGCAAACTGCGGCATCGTATCGATCCAGCCGAATGCCTTATACAGCATCACATGCAGCGGTAGCGACGGCAGCCATTCCTCGCCCCGGATCACGTGGGTGATCTCCATCAGATGATCATCTACCACGTTGGCCAGGTGATAGGTAGGCATCCCGTCGGACTTAAACAAAACCTTATCGTCGATGGTAGTCGTGGTTACCCGAACCTCACCACGGATTATATCCCGCATCACAATCTCATGATTTTCAGGCATCCTGAAGCGGACGACATAATGTTCACCTGAACTGAGTCGGCGTTTAACTTCATCTGCGGGTAAGGCCAGGGAATTCCGGAGCGATTTCCGGGTTTGCGTATCGTATGAAAAAGTCTCCTTGCGGCTCTCGTAATCTTTCCTGATGGCATCCAGGTCTTCGGCTGAATCGAATGAACAATAGGCCCATCCGCTCTCAATCAGTTGATCGGCGTACTGCTTGTAGATCGCTTTCCGGTCGGATTGCCGGTAAGGTCCGTATTCTCCGCCCTCCTTAATCCCCTCATCGATCTCAATCCCGCACCATTCCAGCGATTCCATAATGTACTCCTCGGCACCCGGCACAAACCTGCCCTGGTCGGTATCCTCGATCCTGAGGATCATGGTTCCCTGATGTTTGCGGGCAAAAAGATAATTAAACAAGGCTGTCCGGACCCCGCCCATGTGAAGGGGGCCGGTGGGTGACGGAGCAAAGCGCACGCGGACTGACATAATTGACCTCGATTTTTTGCAAAGATGGGAAATAAAGGCACAAGGCACAAGGCACAAAGCACAAGGCACAAGGCACAAGGCACAAGGCACAAGGCACAAGGCTCAGGGCTCAGGGATCAAGGCAGATCC
>JAPLDV010000423.1 GCA_026391235.1 Bacteroidia bacterium
CAACCTGATAGCCTTAATTCCACTGCTTACTCCATCGGCTGTTCCAACAACATTCACCTGCGGACAATGCTTGGCCAGCAGCTTGGCCAGCGTATCGCGCATGTGCTCCTCGTCATCTATAACCAGTACACGGAACATGGGAAATCATTTAGGTTAAGGCAGTGAAAGATAAAACATTAAAATAAGAAATACAAAATAAAAGGCGCAAGGCGCAAGGCGCAAGTAAGGTAAAAGGCGCAAGTAAGGTCAAGGTATAACTTAATTACTTTGTGTTTCTTTAATACTTAAACCCTACTTGCTCCTTGAGCCTTGCGCCTTGCGCCTTACTTGAGCCTTGAGCCTTGCGCCTTGAGCCTTGAGCCTTGAGCCTTTTACCTTACTTGAGCCCTGAGCCTTGAGCCTTATATCATCAAATTACACCCCCTCAGCTCACTGTTGTCAAATCTCCCCAGCACCTCAAAGCTGTCATCGGGGTAAAGGCGGCCCAGGTCCTGTGTCTGGATGAAGGAGCAGGAGAACCGGTTGGCGAGGTCGATGACATCGATGCCTCCGGATTTTCCATCGGGCATGAGCCGGAAGGGATCGTACGGATCGCGGATCAATATTTTCATCCAGGGCGGAGTGCGGTAAATGCCATTCCCCATTGACCATGCCTGTGAGAGCAGTTCCGTCATGCCATATTCGGAGCCAACCGATTCCAGGCTGAATGCTGTTTTTATAATATCGTGCAATTCCGCACGGGTCTGCTCTTCGCGCCGGACTTTCATGCCGCCGGTTTCAACAACGTTGTTGTTTTTCAAAGGTATTGGAAACAGTTCCTCCCGGTTATGCAGGTAGAAACCGCTAAAAGGATGGCGGCTTTGGCGGATCAGATGATCCATCATGAAGACCAGTGAAGAATTCTGACGCTCAAGATAGGAAGGCAAAAGGGCAAGTAAGCACCAATCTGAAGGATCACCAAAAACCAGCCGGAAACCGGTTTCTAGGCTGTCGGTATAGATTTCGTCGTTAAGAATATAATGTTGGCTGGTTTGGGCCCCGGTGGTGCCGCTGGATTCGAAGATCCGGGTTTCAACGCCTGGACCGGTGACTACCCGGTGGCTCTTGAAAAACCCGATCGGCATGAACGGAATCCGGTCGATCGTTGAAACACCAGCAGGATTACAGTCTAAAAGCTCCAGGTACCTTTTGTATACCGGATTCTCCGATGCCTGAAAACGAAAGGTTTCCAGGGCCATTTCGAGAAAGGAGGCTTGATCAGCAGGTGTTTTCAATGTTCAAATGATCTTACAGGTTTATGTGCTCTTAAGTGGCTGTTTAATAATGAAAACTCATTAGCGATCCTGATAGGTTGCCCCCAAATTTATTTGGGGGATTATATTGATCCACAAATCCTTATGGACTTTAGTCCAAATATTAAAGTATGTTTGGCTAGAGTTTAAGAAAACTGGACTAAAGTCCGCAACTATCAGATAATCATTGTAATCCCCCGGCTTAAGCCGGGGGCGACATATAAAAGCACCCCCTTATAATTAAAACAGGTTTCATATTTTCACACAGCCTCTTTAGTTTGGGGGTCTTGTTAAGATGGAGATAGAGTTTTGTCCAAGCCCCGTTTTGTCCCAGCCCCATAATAATGATAATGAACGAACTAATGCTCTGTGGATCAATATAGTACTGTCAAATCCAAAGACGCAATTATGCGTCTCTACGCGCTACCCTAATATCTCCCGATACCCGATACCTGATACCCGATACCCGACACCCGATACCCGATACCCGACACCCGATACCCGATACCCGACACCCGACATCAGTACCCCCTAATCGCCTTGATGCCCGGAAGCACCTGTCCCTCAATGTACTCGAGGAGCGCGCCGCCACCGGTGGAAACATAGGATACCTGGTCGGTCATGCCAAACTGGTTGAGCGCCGCAACTGAATCACCGCCGCCAACGAGCGAGAAAGCTCCTTTTTCAGTAGCCCTGGCAATGGCCCTGGCAATCTCAACGGTACCCTTCTGGAAGTTCGGCATCTCGAAAACGCCCATCGGACCATTCCAGAGAATCGTTTTCGATCCTTCGATAACTTCGGAGAAAAGCTTAATGGTTTCACCGGCAATATCCAAACCCATCCAGCCTTCCGGTACCTGATCAATCGTAGATACCATGGTCTGGGCTTCATTGTCAAATTTATCGGCATTGACACCGTCGACCGCAAGGTAGAAGTTGACCCCTTTTTCGCGGGCAATATCCATTACTTTCTTAGCCATGTCAACCAAATCTTCTTCCACGAGGGAGTTCCCAACCTTGCCGCCCATGGCTTTGATAAAGGTATAAGTCATGCCTCCGCCGATGATCAGATTATCAACCTTGCCGAGAAGGTTTTCCATGATGGTGATCTTGGTGGATACTTTAGCACCGCCGAGAATGGCTGTGAAGGGTTTCTTTGGATCGAGCATCACCTTATCGATGCTGCTGACCTCACTATCCATGATATACCCGAACATCGATTTGCCTGGGAAGAAATCGGCAATTATGGTAGTGGAGGCATGGGCCCGGTGTGCGGTGCCAAATGCATCATTCACATACACATCAGCCAATCCGGCCAGTTTTTGGGCAAATTCGGGATCGCCCTTTTCTTCATTCTTGTAAAACCTGAGATTCTCGAGCAGAAGCACTTCGCCAGGTTTCAGATCAGTCGCCATCGTTTTAGCTTCTTCACCGATGCAGTCGGGTGCAAACTTTACATCCACCCCGAGTTTGGTTTTCAAATCGGGTATCAGGTGTTTCAAACTGTATTTTTCGGTCGGACCCTCTTTCGGCCTGCCCAGATGTGACATCAGGATGACAGAACCGCCATCATTCAGAATCTTCTGAATGGTTGGGATGGCTGCCCTGATCCGGGTATCATCGGTAATTTCGAAACTGCTGTTGAGCGGGACGTTGAAGTCGACCCGAATAATCGCCCGTTTGCCGGCGAAGTTGAATGAATTCATTGTTAACATAGTAATATTGAATTTAGGGGTACAACAAAAAGACTGACAAAGTTAAAAAATGTTGGCTATTTTTGGGCCTATGCGCTTCAATGAAATACCAGGTCAGCATGCTATACGGGCACACCTTTTACAGTCGGTGAAAACCAACAGGGTAAGTCATGCCCTGATGCTTTCGGGCAGTCCGGGCTGCGGCAGTTATGCCCTGGCTCTTGCCCTCGCGCAGTATCTTCAATGCGCCTCCCCGCTGGAGGATGATTCCTGCGGTGTTTGTCCGGCCTGCCATCAGGCTGCCCGGTTTGTGCATCCCGATATCCATTTCGTGTTCCCGGTGGCAAAAACCACCAAGATCAAGGACGAACCCTCAAGCGATGATTTCATCACGGAATGGAGGCAATACCTCACCGGTAACCCCTATCCATCGCTGGAAGGCTGGTATCATGAG
>JAPLDV010000116.1 GCA_026391235.1 Bacteroidia bacterium
GACCGCAGGTTCGCCCCTACTTCAACGTTCGTCAGGTTCTCACGGCTCTGTCCTCCCCTCGCTCCGTTGGGTTGTGCCATCGCCATCTTCATCATCGGAGCATCCATCCGGCTTATTCCATAATATCCCAAGCCAAACCAATTTAATGTAACAGGCTCAATATAAGGTATATCGATCCAATTGATAACAGGTTCAAACATGGTATATGACCCGGAGATCCCGTAATTCAATGGTTCAAATGACGATCCGCCGGTGTAAAAAGGCTTTCTGACGGGTGGCCAAAAGTGAGGAGCAATCAGGTCGAGGGAAGCATCATAAATGGTGATCCCGACCGAAGCCCGTACAGGGGCTCCTTTTTCATCTTTTACAAGAAGATTGAGCTCAATACTATCACCTGGCTTAACCATATTCAGTTTCTCAAATCCGGAAATTGTCAATTCCGAATTTCCCCAGGGGATGGATATCTGAATATTTTTCTCATAAACACGGTTCGAGCGGAACATGATCAGATGTATGAGGGCCCCGCCCTGCCAATCATCTGCAACCTTCCATGATAGCTTATTCTTTTTCTTTTCAGATGAATACCAGCCTGTTAATGGATTGCCTCCCAATTTCTGAAGTTCAACAAATAAAAACCCTTTCGGATTGCAGGCATAATCCAACTCCAGAATCTGGTCCAGTTTAATCTCCGGATGCGAAGCCCTGGCATACAAGGTTTCATTATCATCAATACTCAATGAATTAGGATCTTCAACATAGAGATACCTTGTTGCCGCTTTGCACATATATTGATCAGCCGGGACAAGTTCGATTTTATACCATCCTTTTTGCCATTTTCCGGCAGGCGGAATCCCAATCTTTTCGACAGTATCATTGGGGTAGGCAGTTTGACTGGTAACCCCGGTAACGGCCCATGCCGAGGGTTGATGCTCATTTCTATAGGGGAGTTCCGGCATTTTTTTTTGCCATTCGCTCCTGTTCACGATGAATCGATCAGGCTCAGGCAAAACCGGTTCGATCCAGGTCCTGTCCGGATCTTTCAACTTACTGATTTTCAAAACAACAGGAACTTTTACTGCACGACCATCAGAACATATGGCTCCAATACTACCATTTAAGGTATCTGTTGATAAAATCCTGTCGGGCAGATTGAGGGAAAGGCTGGTTGTTCCCTTACCGCTATCAATCATAGTTACCTCCTGATGAGATTCCCCATTCAGGTCGGTTACCCTTACATTAACGGAGTACCTGTTCATGGATCCGTTCCCGAACGGATTGCTTCCGTCGGGTATTGAAACCCATTTGCAGGTAAATATGCCTTTCTCATTGGTAGTCGATTTAACCGTAGTGATCCGGATTTTCTGACCAGTAAAAGGTGACCATCTCCGGGGCCCAAAAACCGGCTGAAGATCCACGTCTGCCAGAATATCTGCTCCGGATACGGGCTCGCCTGATAATGCTTTTACCATTCCTGATATCTGCATGGAATCTCCCGGTTGGAAAATATCAGACCCCCGAAGGATACTGATAGAAAATGCGGGTCTTTTGTACTGTTCCATCCGTATGGCAGCCTGACCAAACTTCGATTGAATCAGGTAGTTACCGGTAAGTCCTTTATACGGGAGTTTTATTGATCCGGCAAAAACACCCAACGAATCCACTGGTAAAACGAATTGTCTGACAACCTGATATCGTGGATCTTGGAAGATCAATGTGATGGAGTCCGTGCGGTGAACTGCCATCGAATCTCCAATATAATCAATGAGTACACCACGGAAACAAGCTTCGTCACCGGGTTTATAAATCTTCCTGTCGGTGTATAGCATGAGACTCGTCCTTGCTACCGTTTTCCCTTGATTATAACCAGGATAGAACAAATCATGAGTAACAAGGGTATCTTTTTTATCGATTATTTCCAACCGGTAGGCTTTTGGTGATGGATCATCGCGTCCCGGGCCTCCATCAGGTATTTCCAGAAAACCTTCTGCTCCGGAACTCTTTTTAGCTCCCTTTTCAAGGATCGATCTTCTGGATTCCTGGTCATATAAACTATACCAGGGAACTACAACCAGGCCGGTTAAAGGAGATCCGTTATCGCGGTCTCGGAAATAGAAATCTCTCCCTTTTGAATTATCCTGGCCGGTTACCAGGGTTGTTCTGGTAACAGATACCGGCACCGTAACCAGCAGATTTTCCGGTGACAAGTTGTTTTCCTGATTTGAAAAAATCATCAGGTAGAAACCTGCGGGCAGTGGATCGATTAGCGCATTTGCCCTGTGTGGGTTTAGATTTCCATCATCAGGCAATGCAATCTTTCCGGTTTTAACAACCTTTAATCCATTGATACGTATGAGCTTTGCTGCAGGTTCCAGATCATTCCAATCCGAATAATAGGATAGAGCATTCATTCTGAGAATCCGGTAATGCAGGTTTGCCAGGTTCCGGTATTCAACACTTACAGGAAAAGTATACAACGGAATTTGACAGGCCTCTGATTGAACTGCCAATTCTGGTTTCATCAGGCTATTCAGAAGGTTTGCACATCTCTTTCCGGCCAGCGTCGCTGCCCATTCCTTTGATTTCATCAGCCAGTCGGCGGCGAGTTTGCGCTCCTGTTTATATTTCAGGGTATCGGAATCATTGATCTGAAACATATTGCCCCGGTCGAGATGATACTGGGCAAGTGCTTCACAAACAGTTGTATTGGAACTGTCCCTACCCAGTTGCACTGACCACCTCAGCAGTCCCGACTCGTAGAGGCTATCGCGGAACTGGTTGCATGATTGCTCATGAATATATCTTAAACGCTGAAGATCAGCTGCCACGAGTGACAATTTATCTGTTTTCCCCAGCCAGGCCCCGTACCATTTTAGCGCCCGGTAATAAGGATTGCTTCCGGATGCTTCTTGCTCCGGAACTGCCTTACTGAACTGGTCAGCATCACTAAAAAGTTCAGGTGAACAGAATACTGCAGGTTTAAGTGAGGACAATGAAAATTCTCCGGCATTTTGAAGAAAATCAAGCGCACGGCTTATCAGCACATCATACAAACTTGGTTTATTGATTGTATCAGCCAGGTTGCCGGTCCACAAACCTGGCAAAGATCCTACCCTGACCTTCCATAATTGCTCCTCCTTGCGCAATGATAATTCATACTGATCCAGAATAATTCGATAAAACCGCTCGGGTGACCAGTTTTTCAGGGGCTGGCCGGCACCTTTATTTTCCATTGGATTCTGGCTGATCTGCCAGCGGTTTGCGGTATAATAGCGATAATATAATTCGGCCAGCATACTGTATTTGATCGCCCCGGGAACGAGTCGCTCATCGGGCAACTCTTTTTCAAGTGTGGCGATTGCTGCCAACTGACCATCCTCCTCAAGTTCCTGCGTATACTTTAGCCTGTAAATCAAAGCCCTGATCTCCGTCTCCGGATCTGCCTCTCCTTTTGCCTGATTGTATACCAGATCAACCATCTTAAGTGCCGACCGGTATAAACCCTCAGCCTCCAGTGAATCAATCCTGATCCAGATTTTTTTATCAATCGGCAGATATGAAAGCGGGGTTGCCAGGAGCGTGACTCCGGCGATGACAATAAGAAAATAGAATATCTTTCTCATGGCGATTCCTTTTAAATCAGATAACAATTCACCTGCCAAAGTTAATCATCCCTCCCTAACAACTGAATTGGCTCATTCTGCTAACTTTGCAGTAAATTGTAATATTTATTATGATAAGATCGATGACCGGATTCGGCAAAGTAACTGCTGACCTGGGGAACAGGACGGTAAATGTTGAAATTAAGTGTTTGAATAGCAAGCAGTCCGATCTATACCTCAAATTGCCGTCTCTGTACAGGGAAGGTGAGAACCAGGTACGGAATGAGGTTAACCGAACCCTGCAGAGAGGTAAAATAGAACTCAGCGTGTGGTTTGAATCTTCAGGAAATGAGCGTAATGTTTCGCTAAACCAGGCTATTATCCTGGATTATCTCGATCAGTTAAAGCAGCTGGAACCAGCGCTCCAAATGCCTGGTAATGATATTCTACTACCATTGGTCATGAGGCTTCCTGATGTGATTAAAGTTGACAAGCAGGATTTTGATGAAGATGAATGGGCTAAACTGTTCGGAACCATTCAGCAATGCATTGGACTGGTAGAAGAGTTCCGTTTGCAGGAAGGCCGGTCGATTGAAGACGACTTTAAAACCAGGATACGCATGATCCTGGAAGGGGTAATCCGAATCAGGGCCATTGAGAAAAACCGGATTGATCGTTTGCGTGAACGCATGAGTGCTGCCCTGAAAGATATTAACGAACGGATCAAAGTTGATCAGAACCGTTTCGAACAGGAGCTTATCTATTACATTGAAAAACTGGACATTAACGAAGAGATGGTACGATTAGTCAATCATTGCGACTATTTCATTGAAACGCTGAATATTGAAGAAACACCGGGCCGAAAATTGGGATTTATCTCGCAGGAAATCGGCCGGGAGATCAACACCATTGGATCAAAAGCCAATGACTCTGATATACAGCGTATTGTTGTTGAAATGAAAGACGAGCTCGAGAAGCTGAAGGAGCAGAGCATGAATGTGCTTTAGTACTTTGGTGAGAGGTCCCCGCCTTCGCGGGGATGACAGAAAAGGGCGCAGTACTGAGGGGTAAAGGTCCCCGCCTTCGGGGATGACAAGAGCACTATTGTAAATCCCCCAAGAGCGCTGTCATCCCCGCGAAGGCGGGGACCTCTTGACGCTGCTGAGAAATTAATTTAATTACGATGCCAAAAGACCAAAAGTATATTATCCTCTCTGCTCCCTCCGGAGCCGGCAAAACAACCATTGCGCGCCATCTGCTGGGTGCCGGGTTGGGTTTGGAGTTTTCGATTACCGCATGCTCCCGCTCGCCACGCACCGGCGAAAAGGATGGGGTGGATTACTATTATTTAACCGCTGAAGAATTCCGGCATAAAGTTGCAGCCGGAGATTTCCTGGAGTGGGAAGAGGTGTATCCTGGTCATTTTTATGGAACGTTGAAATCCGAGATCGACCGGATCCACCAAAGTGGAAATTCAGTCCTTTTCGATGTAGATGTTGTGGGAGGATTGAATATCAAGAAGATATACAAAGATAAGGCTTTGGCTGTTTTTATCAGTCCGCCTTCTTACGAAACATTAAAGGACCGCCTGGAAAAGCGGGCAACCGATTCGCCTGAAAAAATCCGGTTAAGGCTGGCCAAAGCAAAAATCGAAATGGAAAGGGCTCCTGAATTCGATGTCATTATTGTGAATGACAAGTTACCGGAGGCAATGGCAGAATCAGATGATCAGGTTTGGTTTGTGATCAGTCCGCTGAATCCTTTAAAAGCTGGCCATGATCTGCTTCCTGATTACCACCGGCGTGAATTGGTTACACGGGCCATCGGCGATTATCCCGGATTCAGGGTCAGCTCGGTAGAATTTCGCCTGCCCAAACCTTCATACACCATTGATACCCTCAGCTATCTGAGAAGGGAATATCCTGAAAATCAATTTGTTCTCATCATGGGCTCCGACCAGTTGCCCGATTTTTACAAGTGGAAAAATCCAGAACAGATCCTCGCGAACCATAAGATTCTGGTATATCCGAGGCTTGAAGAAAACCGTGACGCGAAATGCGTGACACTTGATACTGAAGGATGTAATGCCGACGATACCGGTTTTCCGCGTCACTTGTCACGCATTTCGCGTCACGATTTATTGAATCACCCCTCTGTCGAACTCATTGTCAACGCTCCAATGATGGAAATCTCATCCAGCTTTATCCGGAAATCGATCAAAGAGGGAAAAGATGTGCGGTTCTTTATGCCCGAGCTCACCTGGCAATATCTGGATGAGATGCACTTTTACTCGTAGGATAAATGCCCCAGCCCAGCTCAGGGCTCAACAAACAACTGACAACCAACAACCAACAACCTCCAATCTCCCGTATCATCCCTTAAACCGATTAAACCTCATTCCCTTTATCAGCCAGTCCGGGAGATTCTTCAGCGGATTGCGTTTGGTCATATCGATGGAGATTCCCAGCTTTTTCATAATGGGCACACGGTGCGTTTCGACAAACTCGATCAAGGTTCCGTCAGGATCTTCAATATAACTGAAATGCCCGGCTGCTTCGCCCATATCAAATGATTCACCTGCCTTAACTTCGCTATCAACTGTGAATGGGAATCCCTTTTCAGAACATTCCTTTTTCAGCTCTTTCATTCCCTGGATATCAAAGCACAAATGGATAAATCCCAGATCACCCCAAAGCCTGTATTTGAAAATAAATTCCGGCCGGCGATCCAGAGTCTGTATCAATTCAATCTTACTATCTCCGAATAAACGGCTGAATCCTCCGGTGCGTTTAACACTATGGCTCAGCAAAATGCGCCGGAATTTACCTCTGCCGCCCAGAATTTCACACAGATCACTGAATTCACCGGTTTCGTCGTATTCAACCCGGTCATATCCCAGAATACCTGAATAAAGTTTTAACGACCGATCAATATCCGAAACACCAATCATTGCACCATAAGTGCCTCCGCCATGTTTCTTATCATTATGAAACCATGAATCTCCTTCTACGACATCGAAAAGATTATTGAACGGATCTTTTACAAAAAAGTGTTCCTGACCATCAGGAGCGATGACTAATCCTCCGGGAATAGTAACCCCGGCATCAGAAAGCTCCTTAAAACTGTTCCGGATGTTTTTGGATTTCACCTTGGCGGCAAAGATACCCAGGTCACCAATCTGAATTGGGAAAGCCGCAGCTTCAGGGATCCTTCCCTTATATTGCCAGATTTCAAATCCTCCCCCACCCTGTATATTAACAGCGAGGGCAGCATGCCTTTTTCTGGGTTCGCCACCTGTATAAGGAAGCATTAGTGCTGCCACGGCATCATCCTCAAATACACGGACATCCATGCCGAAAACCTTACTGTACCATATCCAGGCTTCTTTCAGATCCTTAACGCCAATACCAATCTGTTGTATTCCCGTAATCCTTTTTTCGATCATTGTTCCAATATTTAATAGTGACAAATATACGTACGAACCTGACACAGAAAAGCGGGCCATTCAGGTAAACCTTCAAATGATTTACTAATTTCGTTGAAGGGATTAAATTATGAAAACACTAAAAGATAAGACTGTCTGGATAACTGGTGCGTCATCCGGAATAGGCGAAGCGCTGGCTATTGTTTGTGCACGCGAAGGTGCCAATCTCGTATTAACGGCCCGCCGTGAAGAGGAGCTTAGACGGGTAGCGGCACAAACGGGATTGCCTGACGAAGCCATCCTGATTTTACCGGCTGACCTCTACCGGTATGATCAGGTGCATCTCCTGACCGATCAGGTGATGGCCCGGTTCGGAAGCATTGATGTGCTTTTCAATAATGCCGGCATCAGTAGCCGGGCATTAGCCATTGAATCCCCCATTGAGATCGACCGGAAAGTTATGGACATTGACTATTTCAGTGTAATCGCCCTTACCAAGTCTGTTTTGCCGCATATGATAAAACAAAACAGCGGGCATATTGTAATTACCTCAAGCGTAGTGGGTAAGATAGGCACGCCGCTGCGCTCGGCTTATGCCGCAGCCAAGCATGCCCTGCACGGTTTTTTCGATTCCATACGTCAGGAGGTTGCTGATAACGGTATCAACATCACCCTGGTTTGCCCGGGATATATCCGCACCCAGATATCTGTTAATGCCATCACTCCGACCGGTGATAAATTCAATAAAATGAGTAAAAACCAGAAGAAAGGAATTGATCCCCTGGTCATGGCTTCCAAAATGGTCAAGGCGATTTACTCAAATAAGCGGGAGCTGATTTTGGGGGGGAAAGAAGTACTGGGAATTTATCTCGACCGTTTTTCGCCGGGTTTGCTTAACTGGTACCTCCACATGCAACATAAAAAGAATGCCTTTGCGGATTAATGTTCTGAGAAGCTGCCTCCAGGTGATACACTTGCATAAAGCTGCGGTTTGCGAGGGGATCCCGGCCTTCGCCGGGATGACAAGTATTTCAGATTTCCCCTCATAGCGTTGTCCTCCCGGCGAAGGCCGGGATCCCATGACGCTGTACTGAGTTACCCCCTCACCTTCTCCACAATCTCCTGCCCTACGGCGATCGCCTTCTTGTTGAGTTCAACCAGGTGGCTGTACCTGGCTGGAATAGATTTCTCCAATCCTTTATAAACATTTTCGAGTTTTACGATCGGCTTGATCTTAAGGTACCCACCTAAAACAATCATGTTAAATGCCTTGGTAGATTCCATCTTTGCGGAGGCATCGGCAGCATCCACGCGGTATACCTGGATATCGGTGCGCTCCGGATACCTGGTCAGGCCATTGCTGTCGAAGAGCAGAACACCACCGGGCTTCACTGAATTTTCAAACTTGTCAAGTGATTGCTGATTAAGCAGGATAGCCGTATCATAAACATGCAGGATGGGTGAACTGATCCTGTCATCGCTCAGAATCACGGTTACATTTGCAGTACCCCCTCTCATTTCGGGACCATACGATGGAAACCAGCTGACTTCCTGGTTTT
>JAPLDV010000803.1 GCA_026391235.1 Bacteroidia bacterium
CAGTTGACTTGTATAAAGCATACGCCATAAACTCTGTATTTGCTGTTCTTATCCACTTCCCTTTTGTTGAAAATATATGGACCTTTCGAAAATCCAGCAGGTAAATTAGTTCATTGATTGTATCGACCAGGAAATCATGCATTTCTATATATTCGCCCGGCCCTTTGCCCCGCTGTCCGATCTGACCCAGAAATTTACCGGAACTGTCAAACCAAAGCAAGTTATAGGTCCTGGAATCAACTACATATATATTATTTCGAAACTGAACTACTTTATCAATTTCACCAATCAGGCATTCCTTTGTTGTTTCGAGCGGGATCAGCTTAACAACTTCCAGGTAATCACTTACATTCCCTGAACTTTTAAACTGCCCGGCATCGATTTTAATCCGTATTAAATCTTCCTTTTTAGTTTGGGCAGATCCGCCGGTAAATGTAAAAGCAATAAAAAGGAAGGCGGTTATAACAGCTTTATTATTCATTCGTAAATTAATTTTTTACCGATATACTGCTCGTACTTATGGAACCTCCAATTATTTTCATCGCATTTTGTATGCTTGAGTTCGTGAAAGTTTCATGATTAAATAATTATTTCGAGGATCATTTTAATTCAGCCATCATAACCACCGGATTATCATCTTCTTTAAGACTGGTTACCATTTTGACAAATTTATCTCGTTCGGCCTGGTTACTGAATTTCTTATTTTTCAGCCCGCCGGTTTGCCATTGCTGTACAAGATCAAACGGCTGGATGAAACTGTACACAACATCGAGACCATTAGTTTCAACCGGCCAAAAATCCGGTCCGCCATCCAGATCATTTTCCAAAAATCCTTTCTCTGATTGAATACCCCGTATCTTGTTATCCATCAGGGAAATAATACCTATCCGGGACCTTTTTTGATAATAGAACCGAATAAACACGGAATTTTTTGTTTCAATCAGGGAAATTCCATTGTAATAGTCGTATCGCTTTTCCGTAAATTTTTGCTTGTCATCCCATAATTCATTGGGAATACGACTGTTACCAAAATTCAGAACATACCTGGGAAGAAAATCTCCCTTTTCACTGATGGAAAAAATGGTGTCGCAAAACGGTTGGTACGACAATGTTATTTGAGGGTTGGTATAAAAACTACCAAATTCGATTACCCCTGTCACCGGGATATTCCTCGGACTGTGATATTTCCGGATAACCTTGCCTTTACAGTCTTGCAGGTAATAGAGAAAGGATGCTGAATCTGGTACGGGATATCCAAATGGAGCAATGAAGATTTGCTGGTCATTGCTCAGCGGAGCGAACCACCAGCTGGCCGAGTATTTGATGGGATAAGAGAACAGTTTATTGCCTTCGATTGAAAAACAGGACAGTACATTTGATTTTTTCGAAAGCATGTACACCTTGTCTCCCCTCGAGGAAACCTGCATATAATTGCATCCCAAATGCTCACCCGGACCCGCACCGATGGACCCGATCTGCCTGACAAATTTACCATCGCCGTTAAAGAGAAAGACTTTACCATTGTCCCGGTCGCGGGCAAAAATATGATCCCCCCGGATAATATATTGCGAAGGAGTGAACAGGCAATCCGGAGTGGTTGCCATTTGTACATAAGAAATAGTGCGGGCAATCTCAGATAATCTTAACGGCTCCCTGGGTGCGGCAATCAGGTCCAGATCAATGTTTAGGATTTTACCACCGGTATGATTGCCTGCCTGCCTGCAGCTTACAAATAAACCGCAAGCGATGAAAGAAAACAGGATTGTCTTCAGGGGATATATTGTTCTCATTTTTATGTGTTTACGTCTAATAATAAAAACGGTAATCGGAAGACCAAAGTATTTCGAAAAAAGGAACCTGTAGGATTAATGAAAAATAAAATTCTTGTTCAGGCACCTTGTTCACCTCCGATTCACCTCAACCTCTGCTCCAAAACCGTTAACCATAGGATTTGGATGTTAAGCAGAGCTTTTTGGATTTCTATGTCAGGAGCCCCTTTCTTTTGTCTTGAGTTTCTTAAGTCATAAGATTAATTTTTGCCTTCCGCCTTCTGTCCTCTGCCCTATTCAGTTCAGTATCAGTTCAATAACCGGAATCTCCACATTCGGCTTGAGTACCGGCAGTTTTAAAATGGTCTCATCCTCTTTCCCTTTCTCATCGAGCCAAATAGTGGCCTTTTTCGTCGACAGGGCAATTTCAGAAGCATCATGCAGGAACTGGGCGTATTTGATTTTCTCACCATAACCCTCGAGTGTAATCTGATTTAAAGGCCAGTCCAGCAAATGGATATAGAGCCTTTTGGTAACCGGGTTATAGGTAAGCAATGCATTGTCGGGAGCCTTGAATTCATCAGGCGCCTGGGTGCATCCATAGATAGAGCGGCTACAATATTTCATCCAGTTTCCCATGGAAGCCAGGCGCTCCTGGGCCCTCTGATCAAGAGTGCCACGACCGGTGGGACCCACGTTCAACAACACGTTGCCTCCTTTGCTCACCGATTCAATCAATAGCTCGATCAGCTGTTTACTGTCCTTCCACGACATCTCATCGCGATAATACCCCCAGGAGCCGGAAAAGGTCTGGCACACTTCCCATGGCACCCGCTTGCCGTTCACCTGCACCCATTCGCGCGGTTTATATTGTTCGGGAGATTTGAAATCCCAGCCTCCTGGAACATCCTCCAGGTCCAGCCGGTCGTTCACGATGATCCCGGGCTGAAGCTCACGGACCATCTTTAAAAGGTTTTCCGAATCCCAGTCTTTCCGGTTCTTCCCGTATTTTCCGGTTGGTGATGAAAAATCCAGCCAGATAATATCGATCTTGCCAT
>JAPLDV010000576.1 GCA_026391235.1 Bacteroidia bacterium
GTCACTCGTCACTCGTCACTATCTTTCCCTATCTTAGCTCATCAAAATAACCTATGCTGAACCTTAACTCTATTGCCGCCCGTTTTATCCGGTATGCCCGGATTAATACGCAATCCGATAACAAAGCCACCAATTGTCCGAGCAGTGCCGGTCAAATGGAGTTGGCCCGCGTGCTCGCAGCTGATCTGGCAGAAATCGGATGCACGGAGGTGTCGCTCGACCGGAACGGTTACATCATGGCTACCTTGGAATCGAATATCACCCGTGAAACCCCGGTCATCGGGTTTATTGCCCACCTCGATACCAGTCCGGATTATTCAGCTAAAAATATTAACCCCCAGATAATCAATAACTATACCGGAGGCGATATCCCGCTTGACCCGGAAGGTGCCGTCAGGCTGAGTCCATCAGAATTCCCCGAACTGCTGAACTATTTTGGTCAGGATCTGATAGTGACCGATGGTACCACCCTCCTCGGTGCAGATGACAAAGCCGGCATTACTGAGATCGTTGAGGCCATGAATCATCTTTATCTACATCCCGAAATCCCTCACGGCAAAATCAGGATTGGGTTTACTCCCGATGAGGAGATTGGCCGGGGTGCCGATCTGTTTGACGTAAAGAAATTCAAGGCAGATTTTGCGTATACTGTTGATGGAGGCCCGATTGGCGAACTCGAATATGAGAATTTCAATGCTGCAGCGGCTGTTATCAATATCCAGGGCAGGAATGTTCACCCGGGAACCGCGAAGGATAAAATGATCAATGCCTTGCAGGTTGCATTTGATCTGCATTCCATGTTACCACAGAACGACAGGCCCGAAAAAACAGAAGGATACGAAGGCTTTTTTCACCTCACCCACATCGAAGGTACAGTGGAAAAGGCCCGGATGGATTATATTATCCGGGATCATGATTTTGAGCGTTTTGTCGGAAGGAAGAATTTACTGGCCGAATTAGCCGCCCAATTCAACAGGAAATATCCGGCCGGAACGGTCAAGGCATCAGTCCGCGATCAGTATTTCAATATGAAAGAAAAGATCATGCCGGTATTCCAGATTATTGATCTCGCAGCAAAGGCCATCCGGGAAGCCGGCATTGAGCCGTTGATCATTCCGATCCGCGGCGGCACCGACGGATCAAAGCTTTCCTATATGGGGCTCCCCACCCCGAACCTTTTCACCGGCGGCCATAATTACCACGGGAGATTTGAGTTTATTCCGGTTCAATCGATCCAAAAGGCCATCGAGGTGATCATTAATATTGTCAGGCTAGCGGCATCGTGATCGCTGAACAAAACAGGGATGAATTTGTTTGAAACACACAACAACCAATATCGAGATGTTCAAAGAATTTGGTGCGACAAAAAAGAAGATGTTCCGGATCATGGATGAGGATGGGCGGATCATTTCTGATAAACATATGCCCGTTATCGACGACAGCCAGCTCGTTAAGACTTACCACGATATGCTTTTTGCACGTACGGCCGATCACATGACGGTTAGCTACCAGCGGCAGGGCCGGATTTTCACCTATCCTCCCAACTACGGCCAGGAAGCAATTCATGGCGCAACCGCCCAGGTTATGCGCCGCGACGACTGGCTTGTTCCCGCTTTCCGGGAAATGGGTGCCTGGCTGGCCAAGGGAGCCACACTCAAAGACATCTTTCTCTATTTCATGGGGTATGAGGTGGGAAACAGCTGGCCGGCTGCAAACCATTTATTGCCGATATCTGTCCCGATTGCCTCCCAGTTGCAGCACGCTGCCGGTATCGGTTATGCCATCAAGTATAAAAACCTCGATGAAGTGGTATTTGCTTTTGTCGGAGACGGTGGCACATCCGAGGGTGATTTCCATGAGGCGCTGAACTTTGCCGCAGTTTGGAAAGTGCCTGTGATTTTTGTGGTCCAGAATAACCAGTTTGCCATATCGGTACCCTTCCGGATGCAGACAGCATCGGACGGAATCGCGATCAAATCGGTTGCTTACGGAATGCCCGGGATTCAGGTGGATGGCAATGATTTCTTTGCGATGCTCAGGACCCTGCAGGAGGCTTCCGAATTCTGCCGGGCCGGGAATGGCCCGGTATTGATCGAGGCCGTCACTTACCGCAAAGGCGCACACACTACATCAGACGATCCAACCAAATACAGAACGAAAGAAGAAGAAGAATCGTGGGAGAAGAAAGACCCGTTAAGAAGGTTAAGAAACTACCTGGTTAGCAAAGCCTTATCGGATGAGACAGAAGACGGAAGATTGGAAGAGCAGTATAGATTGGAGATTGACCGGATTTTTGTGGAGGCAGAGAACCAGCCGGCTTATCCTTTGGAAGATGTATTTAAATATATGTATGCCGATATGCCCGATGACCTGAGGAAACAGCAGGTTGAACATGAGAAATTTCTGCAGTGGAAGGAATCAAATTCGTAAAGAACAGTCAATGAGTATGAAAATTATGAATATGGTGAACGCGATTAATAACGCGTTGGATATCAAGCTGGCAGAAGATCCGGACATCGTGGTTTACGGCGAGGATGTTGGCGTGGAAGGCGGTGTATTCAGGGTGACTGAAGGTTTGCAGATAAAATACGGTGCCAACCGGGTATTTGATTCACCTCTTGCAGAATCGGCCATTGTGGGTACAGCTATCGGTATGGCTGCTGCCGGATTAAGACCGGTTGTTGAAATGCAGTTCTGTGGATTTGTTTATCCGGCATTCAATCAGATCATTTCGCACCTGGCACGCATGCGCAACCGTTCACGCGGAAGGTTCAGCATGCCGGTGGTGGTTAGAATACCATACGGCGGCGGGATCAATGCCCTCGAACACCATTCGGAAAGCATGGAGGCCCTGTATGCCCAGATCCCCGGGATAAAAGTGGTTATCCCCTCGACGCCTGCCGATGCCAAAGGCCTGCTGATCTCGGCGATCGAATCGGAAGATCCGGTCCTGTTCATGGAGCCAAAAAGGATATACCGGGCCATCAAGCAGGAGGTCAGCGAAGAAAAATTCTCGATCCCCATCGGAAAAGCAAAAGTCGTCACTCAGGGAACAGATGTTACCGTTGTTGCTTATGGGGCGATGGTGAGGGAAGTTCAGAAAGCCCTGCCCAGGCTGAAAGAAGCAGGAATATCAGTAGAGCTGATCGACCTGCGAACCATCTATCCGATGGATAAAGAGACACTTGCTCAATCGATCCGCAAAACCGGACGGATCGTTTTTGTAGCCGAGGAGCCCACCTCCTTCGGGGTAGGCTCTGAAATCATCACGGTAGCAAATGAAGAGGCATTTTTATACCTGCAGGCACCGCCAAAAAGGGTGACTGCTTTCGATACCATCGTTCCCCTGCCCAAGGGCGAGCACCATTACCTGATCTCTCCGGAAAAGATCTTCTATGAGATTCAAAAAACTGTAAAATTCTGATCTCATGAGGTATATATTTAAATTTCCGGATATCGGCGAAGGCCTCGATGAGGGGATCGTTGCAGAATGGTATATTGAAAAGGGGCAGACGGTTGAGATGGGCCAGCCGCTCGTGAAGGTGGAAACCGACAAGGTGGTTACAGATATCCCTTCCCCGAAAACGGGAATCATTGCTGCCCTGTACGGCCGGGTCGGAGAAACCATTCACGTAGGCAGTCCGCTCGTTGAGTACGACATGCCGGGTATAAACGGGGCTGATGCTATAGCAGAAGCAGCAAAACCGGCGTTTGAAGCCGTTAAGGAGGAAGGTGCGGGAGTAGTTGGAACGCTTGAGATAGCCGATAATTCGGCTTATCTGCCGGCAACCAGTGAGGCTGGATTTCTTACAGCCCGTGATGAAGTTACCAAGCCGCAGCATCGCGCGCTGGCCACCCCGGTAGCCCGTGCGATGGCCAGGGAACTCGGCGTGAAGATCGATCTGATACCCGGCACCGGACCGGCTGGCCGCGTTACCAAAGCTGACATCGAAGAATTCGTGACGCGTGAAGACGTGACGCGTGACGCGAAACGCGTGACCCAGGAAGACGTGACACGTGACGCGAAACGCGTGACGCGGAACGCGACTGACGGGGCGAGTCACGATCCTGGGGTTTCGGATCACGCGTCACGCGTCACGCGTCACGATATTGAAATCAAGGCCCTCAGCCAAATTCGCAAAACAATCGCCCGCAACATGACCCGTTCAAAGGACAACACGGTGCCCATGACTGTGTTTGATGAGGTTGAGGTTTCAGAGCTGATCGGGATACGGTATAAATACAAGCAGCAATTTGAGGAAGACGGTATCAAACTTTCGTATCTTCCCTTCATTCTGAAGGCTACGGCTTTGGCCCTGAAAAAACATCCGGTGCTGAATGCTGAGCTGGATCTGGACAACAGCCGGATGATTTATAAGAAGTACTATAATCTCGGAATTGCCGTTGACACCGAAGATGGTTTGGTGGTACCTGTGATCCGGAATGTTGACCGGCTGACCATCAAGGATATAGCCGTGGCAGTTAATCAGATTTCCGAGAAGGCACGGAAGCGTGGCCTTACGATGGATGACATGAATGACGGCACTTTTACCCTGACTAATTATGGTTCGATCGGCGGCCAGTTTGCTGTTCCGGTAATCAATTATCCCCAGGCAGGTATACTGGGAATCGGCCGGCTTGTTGAAAAACCCGTGATTAAGGACGGTAAGATCGTTCCCGGAACACTGCTGCCTTTAAGTCTTTCCGTTGACCACCGGATGGTGGATGGAGGAGAGGTTGCGCGGTTCCTGAACCGGGTGATGGAATATCTCAGCGATCCGGTATCATTAATAATCGGTTAACTTTGTTCAACTGAAAACCTTTCTCTATGGAATATGATCTGATCATTATCGGCGCCGGTCCTGCCGGCTATGTGGCAGCGATACGTGCCGGGCAGCTGGGCATGAAAACCGCCCTGCTCGAGAAAAAAGAGGTCGGGGGAATGTGCCTCAACTGGGGTTGCATACCCACCAAAGCATTGATCGAGAGTGCCAAATTCTACAATCGTTTAAAATCGGCACAAAACTTAGGTATCGATGGCATCGACCTTTCGAAGGTAACATTCAACTGGACGAATGCAAAGAAGAGATCAGCCAAAATTGTCACTAAGCTTACTGGCGGGGTGAATTTCCTGCTTAAAAAAAATGGTGTTGAGGTCATCAAAGGGGAAGCCCGGATTACCTCGCCAACCACCGTTAGCATTCAAAACAGGCTTCTTCAAGCAAAGAATATTTTCATCGGAACCGGCTCTTACCCGGCCCCGCTCGATGTTGAGCTGCCTTCAGTTAAATTGGTCCAGGTTGAGCATCTTCTTGATATGGTGGAACTTCCACAACGGATTGTTCTCGTTGGTCATGGTCCGGTAACTCTTGAGCTGGCCCAATTTTTCCAGCTGATCGACAAGGATATTACCGTGATCAGTCCTGTTGAGAATATTTTGCCCGGTATTGATGATTATCTGCGCCAATATATCCTGAAGAAAACGCGGAGCCAGGGGATAAGGGTCATCGAAAATAGTAAGATCGGATCGGCTGGCGATGATTATCTTCAGGTAAACGGTATTGACATTCCGTATGATGTGGTTATCAACTGTTCCTGGCGCAATGGCATAGCCCCTCCGATGGATATTGAGCTGAATCGTGATGATCATGGATTTATTCCGGTCGATGAATTTCTGGAGACCAGGATTCCGGGGGTATTTGCCATCGGTGATGTGAACGGTTTGTCGTATCTGGCACATGCAGCATCGGCACAGGGCATTTTCGCCGTGAACCATGTGCAGGGTGTTCAGGGCAGCATGGATATGAAACAGTGTCCGATCAACATTTACACCCATCCCGAGGTTGCCCAGATCGGTTTGACTGAAAGGGAGATACAGGAAAAGGGGATCGAGTACCGCATAGGCGAGTTTCCGATGTCGGCCAACGGTAAAGCCCTTGCCGAAGAGAGCGCTGAAGGAATGATCAGGATACTTTCCGGGAAAAAACTCGGCGAGGTGCTTGGGGTACAAATCATTGCAGCCAACGCCACCGACCTGATCGCAGAAGCGGCAGCGTTCATGTCGGTTGAGGCCACGGTATATGATGTTGCCCGCACGATGCACGCGCATCCGATGGTTTCCGAGGTGTTTCTGGAAGCGGGGATGGACGCGGCAGATAAGCCGATACACAAGTAGGGGCGCATATTTGCGCCCGCGCCGGCATACCACCCATGCCATGTAGGGGCGCATATTTGCGCCCGCGCCGGCATACATCAGCGCCATTCGTGGCATGTGCCCGTACGGCATACAATAACACCATTCGTTGAATTCGGAAACGGACGCATTTATGCGTCCCTAGGTGTGAAATCCCGGACAAATTATTTAACTTTGTTAAAAAGGAATAGCCATGCATACGATCAAATTAAAAATTGACGATAAGGATTACGATAAACTGATCTGGCTGTTAGGTAAATT
>JAPLDV010000381.1 GCA_026391235.1 Bacteroidia bacterium
ACGGCGGTAATATTGGATTGGAACTAGCTTATGCTCACCCCGAAAAGATAAAAAAGCTGATAACTTTTGGCGCCAATTTTACCTATGAAAATTGGCTTGTTACACCTGATAGTGTCACAATGGATTCAAATGATCCAAAAATTCTAAGAGTATCCTCAATGATACAAAAATATAATACCGGAAAAAACAAGATAGCTCCTGAAATAGGAAAGAAACTAACCAGTCTGACAGAGAAATATCCGAACTTCACCACTGACCAACTTAAACAGATCAAAATACCCACTCTCATAGTAGTAGGTGATCATGACCTGGTAGCTCTTGATCAAACTGTCACCCTATTCAAGAGTCTTCCCCATGCACAGCTTTTTATTGTTCCCGGTGCTTCACATTTTGAACTTGTTGAGCAGCCGGGATTAATGATTAGCGAAATTACAAAATTCTTAAGTGCACAGTATCGCGACATTGATCCCTATTATTTTACCAGATTTATTCATGAATAAACCGAAACCCTTGATAATAAGGAGTTCCGGTTTTCTTTTCGAGGTCAATAATGCTCCAACCTCTGCCTATACATGTCCAGGTTAACCCCCCGCATTCACACACCCGTTCAAAGCAGGGACAAATTTTTGTAACCAATTTTGTATTCCAAAAGTGAAGCCAAAAAAAGGGTAAGGCTTCAGAGAATATCCGGAATGCCAAGGTCCTTGCATATCTTTCGGCACAGGTTCTCCTTAATGTCAGGGTGTCGTGGAACGGTCGAAGCTTTACCGTTGTTGATATTTCTGTATAGGGAATGATTGCCCCCTTCACGGACAAAGGAGCAACCATTTTTTTCGAGGTGCTTGACCAGCTTGTTTCTCTTCATCAGAAGCTGAAGGTCATGGTTTGAGTGATCAGCTTACTGGTCCTTCCCTTTTTGATGGTTGCTCTCATTTCCTCAAATACCAGGTTCACGGCATCGGCAAGGTTCTCCTTTGCTTCTTCAATCGTTTCTCCCTGGGTATTGATACCGGGAATCTCCTGAACGTATGCATCCAAAAGGAATGTAGCTATCCATTGGTTTACAAAACTTTCCACAATGGTTGCAAATACATCTACAATTTTTTGTCCAAGTCATGTTTATATTTCTACAATAAATTTATGAAGTTAGATGTCCGAAATGTGGCTCAAATCAATTAAGCACTATCAAGAAAGATATTAGCGGAAAGAAATCAGTCGCAGAATCAATAATAACAGGAGCTATTGCGGTATTGGTCGGTGCCATTGGGTTATTGGTCGGTACCATTGGGAGTAATAAAATTATAATTACTTGTCTTAAATGTGGCCATCAGTTTCAACCCTGAGATGACATTACCAATAGAAGACATTTGGGTCGATTTTTAATTGCGGCGTATCGAAACCCAAACCGGGAGACTGCTGTATTTTGCACCTACGGCAGCGTAAAATGTCCGCCGGTTCAGGAAAACGGGGAAGGCGGCTGTTGCGGATAAACGGAACATCCAACCCCCGCATTCAACCACCTGTCCAAGACAGGGATAAATTCTTGTAACCCAATTCCGATCAAAGGGATCATCAAAAAGACGATTTGGTGGTCTCCATTTCCAAAATACGAAAAAGCATAATTTGTGAATGCAACGTCCAATCCGTATCCTGATCAGCCTGAAAATAAACTTGCCGTCCCACCGATTTTAGATTAACTTTGATATGGACAGCCGCTATTGATGTTCTGATACTAATTGCCGCAATTCTCGCTTATCAGAAGATTTTAGATTGTGTGATTCAACCATTGAAGTAAATAAGACGATATGAATAATTTACACGGGTGCACATTTTTCTGTTGCATTCTGGTCGGAATGGCCGTGAACGTCTCTGCTCAAACCTGGACCCCCCAGACTTTACCAACCACCAAGACACTGCGATCCGTCTATTTTCTGAATAGTAATGAAGGATGGGCGGCAGGATACGATGGCATCCTCCATACAACCGACGGTGGATCAACCTGGTCTTCCCAGCTTTCAAATTCGCTTGAGCGCCTGTTGGCAATTCGCTTTGTGGATGTCAATTGCGGATGGGCGAACTCCGGTCACTGGGTTCTTCGCACCGACAATCGAGGAGCGTCATGGAGGGGTATGACAGGTCTCGACCCCAATGCCGGAATCTTTCGCAACGTGATCTTTCCGGTGTCATCGACAGTAGCCTGGGCTACGGCACAAGGAGGTGGAATGCGATGGTTCTACCGGTACACAGCGACATCCTCAAAGGCAGTTATTGAGCAGACATTTGGTCTGATCGGATCAATCGCACAACTGATCGATCTCTGGTTCGTCGATCAGGACAACGGCTGGGCAGTTGGGACATACGGCCAAATCTGGAAAATCACTAATGCCAGTTCTGAATCGCCTGGCTTTACGAACCAAACCAACCCCAGTGTAGCCGCAACAACATTATGGGGGGTATTTTTTTATGATGTAGATCACGGTTGGGCGGTCGGAGATGCAGGTACAATTATCACGACAACCGATGGCGGCACAAACTGGTCGGCCCTTGAGAGCGGCACAAATACTAATCTGAAGGATGTACATTTTACAAACATAAATAATGGTTGTGTCGTCGGTGAAGGCGGCCTGATCAGAGTATCAACGGATGGAGGGGTTAATTGGTCCACGCTGACAAGTGGTGTAACCACGACACTCTGGAGTGTGATCTATGTGGGTTCGGCGCCCGGGTATGTGGCGGGGGGAGACTTTGCCATCAGCGGGAACGGCACAATATTGCGCACGGATAATACTTTGCCGGTTCAGTTGATGAATGAACCTCCGACGGAATTCACACTAGACCAAAACTTCCCCAATCCCTTCAACCTTTCAACTGAGATTGGATTTTACGTTCCGCATGACGGTTTATTGTCCCTGAAGGTTTACGACCTGCTCGGAAATCAAGTGGAAACCTTGATCAATGAGAAGTTACAGCCTGGACGCTACTCTAAAACATTTAATGCATCGGGACTTCCGGGGGGAGTGTATTTCTATCGCATTCAAGCCAGTGAATTCAATCAAACACGCAAACTCCTGCTGCTCAAGTAACTGAAAAATAAGGATTTTTTGATCGTCCCCGCCGTTTGTGGCAGACCAGTCCCTTCTGAGTTGGTTAAACCAAGATTAATTTGTTGTTGGAAGCCTGATGGCTGCAATGATTTAGGTGGTCAAATAGCCCGGCAATAGCTGGTTTTTTTGTCGGCGTGTCCACCGGAACCCTAAAAACACAAAATCGATCTACTTGATTAACCGGTAAATCGGTCAAGGTTGTTAAGATCACAAGCGGTGTTAAGTCCCTGTTATTCAGTATGTTATATTGAATTTAATTGAAATGGTCCTCAACTTTTTATAAGATTTGAATTTCATTTAGAACCATCCGGTTTCATCCAGGATTGGAAATTACGTGCCAACTGCCGGAAAATTATGTATTTTTGCTTTAACAAGATTCAATATGACTAAAGCGGAGATCATACAATTCTGGATAGATTCCTCAGACAAGGATTTCCAAACCATGCTTCATTTGTATGATTCCGGGGATTTTATGTGGTCATTATTCATGGGTCATCTCGTGGTAGAGAAACTGCTAAAGGCCTATTACATTTCAAGGAAGGATGAAAATTATCCATATAGCCACAACCTTCTGAGAATTGCCGAGAATGCAGGAATGGATTTGAATGAGGAACAGCAGACGGTGTTCTCAACCATCACCGGATTCAATCTCAATGCAAGGTACGATGACTACAAACAGTCATTCTATCAAAAATGCACACCTGATTTTTCTTCGATCTGGATAGAAAAGATTAAAGACCAAAGATTATGGATCAAAAATCAGCAATTGAAATAGGACGGAAATATCTTTTACTACTCCTGCAGAATTACTATCCGGTTAAGCAAATGTTCCTTTACGGTTCCTATGCCCGGGGGAACTACCACCAGGATAGCGATATTGATTTGGCAATCATCATGACTGAATTGCCTGATCCATTCCAGACCCAGGTTAATTTACTGAAACTCACCTGGAATTTTGATACCCGTGTCGAGCCTCATCCGTTTGATGTAAAAGATTTCGCCTCCTCCAATCCGGTAATTAAGGAAATTCTCCGTACCGGGATCGAAATCTCAGTTTGAAATATTGAGATCTTTTCAGCGATGCCGGGAGATGTGGGAAAAACGCTCGAAAAATCAATCTCCGGCGGGCCTTGCTGAACACATATTGACGACCCTGTTTATCGATAGCCGGCAATATTCCTTGACCAGGAAGACTTCAGTAAGGATAAGACAATCGGGAATCCTGATTGTGGTTTCAGCAAGGAAGAGATCATGCCTGGAAGAGCCGGAGATTGGTTTTTTGGCGTTTTTTCACTCTAATCCAGCATCCTTTCAAGTTTTGACAGGCGCCCTTCCAATGACTCAATCTTTGTTTGATTCAGCCCGTTCTCTGATTTTAACCTGTCGTTTTCAGCTTTTAGTTCTTTGATAGCTTCTACCAGTACTGCACTTACTTCGGCATAATTAATTCCTTTGTACCCATCCGCTTCGTTGGTGAATACAAGGTCAGGAATCACCTTTTCAAACTCTTGCGCAATGAAACCGATTCGTTTCCCATATTCCGGATTGGTCTTCCATGTGAAGGAGACTCCGCGCAACAGCATTACCTTATCAAGGCTGTTTTCCAGAGATTGGACATTCTCCTTTAACCTCCCATCCGATGTTGACGTGGTAAGTGTACCGTCTGATGTCCTGTTAACAGCACCCGCATAAGCCCCCGAACCGATTGATCTGAACCGGGCATTGCCATTAACGTCAAGAGATTGTGTCGGTTCAGTGGTATTGATTCCGATATAAGAATTTGATTGTTTGGCAAAAATAGCTGTTTGACCGGGATCGTTGTAAATATGGAGCCCACCTGCTCCGACACTGTTGAATATATGCCATTTTGCCACAGATCCTTCATAAAGTCGAAATCCGGCATCCTGGCCTGTGTTTGCTTCAAGATAGATAAAACTTTCAGGATAGCCGTTACCCTTCAGGTGTAATCCGGCTGACGGAGACTCCGTGCCGATTCCGACCCTTCCGCTGACATGGAATTTTCCACCTTTAAAATAACCTGCATATCCCTCAGGGGAATAAACTCTCCCATAAACAGCATAAGTGATACCTGTTGAAGAGGATGCCGTACCGTAAATCCCATATCCGGATGGCGAGCCGGCATCTGCTTTTACTCCATATAATCCACCGGAACCCCAGATTCCGCCACTTCCTGAAGAATTGGCAACCCCTGATAATCCCCAGCCGCTTCCGGTGGTGGGTGAATTTGTCCCTCTCATCCCGGTTCCTCCCGGAACATTTGAGTTTCCCCACACACCGAAAGCACCTTCCCCAATGACTCCGGTGCCATTGCTGCTTTTCGATATGCCGGTAATGGCAGATGACCATGTGTCCCCGTAACAGGTCAGTTTCAGGACTGTTTCTTTGCTGCCCAGGGTCGTGCTGTCAGCATAGGGCAGGATCAATCCTCCGGCTTTATCATCTGAAGGTATCCAGGTTGAACCGCTGTATTTCAGGACCTGTCCTTTTGAAGCTCCGTTCTGCGACAAGCCAATCGGGGATGAGGCTGTTCCCTTACCAGACAAGGAGGCATCAGAAATCACTCCCTGCTTTCCCCAGTTATCTCCGGTTTCGACAGTCCTTGCATGAAGCGCATATGGTACGCTCAGCAACTGGCTGGTGCCTAAAAGTTGAAACGCATCACCACCTGCAGGGTCCATTTCGACCTTGAGGAAATAGCTA
>JAPLDV010000925.1 GCA_026391235.1 Bacteroidia bacterium
CAACGGAATTTTTCGACAAGCATCCGGAATACTATAGTCTGATCGACGGGAAACGGGTTCATGAAGGGGCGCAATTGTGCCTTTCAAATCCTGAGGTATTGAAAATTATGACCGAAAGGATTAAAAATCGCATGCGCGAAAGTCCCGAATATTTGATATACGATGTATCGCAGAATGACTGGCATAATCCCTGCCAGTGTGAAAAATGCCAGGCCATTGTGAGCAAAGAAGGAAGCGAATCAGGTCTGATTATCTGGTTTGTGAACCAGGTGGCTGAATCCATCGAAAAGGAATTTCCCGATAAGTTTATCGGCACTCTGGCCTACCAGTATACACGCACACCACCGAAATCAATACGTCCGCGCAATAATGTAGTTGTCCGGTTATGCAGCATTGAATGTTGCTTTGCGCACGATTTCAAATCATGCCCCCAGAACAAATCCTTTCTCGAAGATCTTAATAAGTGGTCGGCATTGGCCCCTCACCTGTACATCTGGGATTATGTAGTAAATTTCAGCCATTACGTTATGCCTTATCCCAATTTCAACGTACTTCAGCCCAACATTCAAACATTCAGGGAAAATAACTCTATTGGCATCATGGAACAGGCTGCTTACCAGGGCCGGGGCGGTGAATTTTCCGAACTCAGGGCATACCTGATTTCGCGGTTGCTTTGGAATCCGGATTGTGATGTTGAACAGGTTATCAATGATTTTATGTATGGCTATTACGGCAGGGCGGGAAAATTTGTCAGGGAGTATTTTGATTTGCTGCATGGCCGGATCACTCCCGAAACCCATATTCACCTTGGTTTATCTCCTGATGACCCGATTTTTTCGGACGATTTTGTCAGTGAGTCTTGTCAACTCTTTGAAGAAGCAGGTAAAGTGGCTGATAATGAAGAGCTATTGCATCGGGTTGAAATGGCTTCATTGCCAGTGTTATATCTAAAATGCAAACGAACACCAGTCCTTGCAAAATACGATGGCACTTACTCGAAATTCTGTACAATAGCTAAACGTGAAGGAGTTACCTATTATGCTGAAGCCGGTGAATCGCACCGGGAATCCTTTCACAAGGCGGTAGAAAGTTCAAAATGACGTCTGTTTTATTTTAGTTTTACAGCTTGGAAATAGAATTTATGCCCAGGCCTGACATACTATAATTTTTGAACTATCATGATTATGAAACGCTTTTCTTTACCGCTCCTCCTAAGCCTGTTCTCCCTGGTCATCATTGCAGGGAATGTTGAAAAAATCTACACTTTTTCGAATTATAAAATAGAGCAAAATGGCTCCTGTCAATCGATTAGCCTCAGCCAAACTATGCTGGCCGGTCTTATCGGTGAACCCATGTTGCCATACCACCAGGTGGCACTGATGCTGCCACCGGGAGAGAAAGCGACATCCATTCAGATTGCCGGAACAGAAAAATGAGGCTGTATACCGGATGAACACCAATTATCCTGTAAATCCGGCAGGCCATCTGATCAATGCATTCCTGAATGGTTATTCCTTTGCTTTATCAACCTTTACCCCGGTCATCTATAATCCGGTTACCGGATCTTTGGAATATTATAAGAAAGTCACGGTTCACATTTCAACCTGCCCCGATAATCAGGCGTCAGAAGCGCTGTCTTCGATACCATCATCCGAAAATGCCCTCCGGCGGGTACGTCTTTTCGCACAAAACGGGTCAATGATGGATCGAGAATTTGAACCAGGCGCCCAACGATGGGTTCATTACGATTGCAATGTGCTGGGCGACCCCGCGCTTAAAGTTTGGACCGGCAATACTGCTGCCGGTTTGGTTCATGATAACCTTTACGCAGATTTTAAACTTTCCCCCAATCCGGCTACCGTTAATATCATACTCAGCTTTACACTTGAAGTAAATTCCCGCTGTAAGGTAACGATCACAAATTCATTGGGACAACCATTGCTTTCACGGTCTGCGGTTGAATACCCTCCCGGAACACATGCCATCAGCATGAATATTAACGGCCTTGCCGACGGACTCTATTTTTGCCGGTTTGAAAATGCTCAGGGCGGAGCAACCAGGAAGATAGTTGTCATGCGATAAATAAGAAAACTCAGGAGATTCATGATCGTATCAAGGATTTGCGACCTTGATAAACCGATAATGGAAAAAGTCGTGATTCAAACTTTGTCAAGCGTAGAATGTTAATCGTCAATCATCAACCGATATCCCCCACTGGTTAATTTTCCGAAGCCAGTTAGTACGATTGTATATCTTTGTAACCAGCAGCAATCAAATGATGAAAATGAAAAACGGAAAAATCCGGCTATTTCTGTGGGCAATGACAATCGGGATACTAATCCCTGCGTACCATGTTTATGGCGGGGAAGTTCCCCAATCGGACACGTCGCAGCTGATTTCAATGGCAAAAAATGCACGCAACCTGCTTAAAAATAAAAAGATAGCCGATGCAGATTCGGTCATCCATGCTGCGTTTACCCTGGCTGACTCAAAAAAAACTGAGATACCTCTCCTGCTCCACTGGGCAAAAGCGGAACTTGCTTTTCATACCAAAGACATAAAAGATGCATTCACTTCGGTGATTGAGGCCGTTAAATCACCAAAGGACCAGATCGGTCCACAGAGCCGGGGTGAACTGAACATTTTCTATGCACGGGTCCTTCAATTTACCGGACAGTTCAGCAACAGTATCGAGATTCTGGAGAAGAACCTGGAGTTTGCCCGATCAAAACATCTGAACAATGTTCTTCCTCAAACCTGCATCGTCCTTGCTGATGTTTATGAGCTGGCCAATCAGCCCGACAAAGCCATCTCGTCGCTGGAGAAAATGCTGGGGTATGCGATTGCTGAAAACGACCTGTCAAATGCAGAAATTGCAAATGCAAGGCTCGGAAAGGCAAGACTTACTTACCGGCGCGATTTTGCCCTCGCCGATAAATATTACCGTCAGAGTTTTGAATTATCGAAACAGCTGGGCGATTCCGTGAGAATAGCATTTGCGCTGACCAATATTGCCTGGAATTTTTATCTTGAAAAACAGCTCGATTCCTCACTCCACTATTACGATCAATCATTGAGCTTCAGTCTCCCTGTCAAGCGCTATGGCTTAATCGCAAATTCATACGGGAATATCGGTACCATCTACCGCGATCTGAAAGAATACGGCAAGGCCAGATCAGCATGGATGAAAGGACTGGAATATGCCCGGATCATTAAGGACTGGTACAGTCTGTCGTGGATTTACGAGGATATGAGCAAGATGTCGGCTGGCACGGGGGATTATAAAGATGCTTACGAATGTCATTTACTTTATAAGCAGTACAGCGATTCGGTGGGAAATCAGAATTATTCGGAAGGGCTGGCACAGGCAAGGGCGAAATTCGATACCGACTCCAAGGAGAAAGAGCTTCAACTGCTATCACTGAGGTTGAAAAATCAGCAGCTCTTGCTTTACGGGTTCGCCGGATTCCTGTTACTTTCCATTGCTATCGGCCTGCTGCTGCTTCGACAGTCGAAGCTGAATGCAAAACGCAGAATCAGCGAAATGGACCAGAAAATACTGGAAGTCACCCAGGCGAATCTTCGCCAACAGATGAATCCGCATTTCATATTCAACACGCTGAACTCCATTCAGTATTACATGTATAAGCATGATAAGCTGGCCACCAACAATTACCTGACCAAGTTTTCCAACCTCATGCGGAAAATTTTAGAGAACTCGCGGCACACGTCTGTACCCGTTCGCGACGAGTTGGATGCCCTGCAATTGTATCTTGAACTGGAATCAATCCGTTTCAGGGACAAATTCGATTATAAAATTACGCTTGACGAGGAAGTTGATCCGCTGATGTACAAAATACCAACCATGCTGATCCAGCCTTATGTCGAGAATGCGATCTGCCACGGGCTGATGCTCCGTCCCGAAAAAGGCATGGTAAATATCAGCCTTACCCTCGAAAAAGATTACCTGGCTTGCATCATTGAAGACAATGGCATCGGCAGGGAAGCCTCAATGGAGATCAACCAGAAGAAGCATCACAATCATAATTCGCTGGGCACACACATTACCGAATCGCGGCTGAAACTGGTCAGCTCCCTTTACGGTACGAGCCTGAAAACAACCTATACCGATCTGAAGGATGAAAACGGCAATGCTGCCGGCACGCGGGTTGAAATTCATATTCCAATACTCACATGAAAAAAAAACTGAGAACCCTTATAATAGATGATGAACCGGATGCAGTGAGTTTCATCCATTCGATCATCAAAGAGTACTGCCCGGCGCTGGAGGTGACCGGGACGGCTCACGATGCCATGGAAGGCGTGGCACTGATCCGTGAAAAACAGCCCGACCTCGTTCTGCTTGACGTAGAGATGCCTCATGGCAGCGGTTTCGACCTGCTTGCCCAGTTTCCAGACAAAACCTTTGATGTGATCTTTATCACCGCATTCAACCATTACGCGATAAAGGCCATCAAATTCAGCGCAGTGGATTATATCCTCAAGCCAATCAACATCAATGAATTCATTGTTGCTATTGAGAAAGTTGCCGAAACACGGACCTCCTCATCCAGTCCAAACCGGAATT
>JAPLDV010000204.1 GCA_026391235.1 Bacteroidia bacterium
TTCTGGCCTGATTTCCTGCAAACCGAAGAAAAACCTCATCATCCTTATGAATTAAAAATTTGGGATGGTAGGCTGCTTTAACCCGGTTGACCCCGAATACATGATCGAAATGGCCATGTGTGTTCACTTGATATTCCAACCGTATATTATTCATCCGGATGAAGGCCTGTAACTCCTTGAATTCAGATTGATCAATGCACGCCGGATCAATAAGGATTCCTCCTCCGTTTGAGTTATAAATGAGATAGGTGTTGACCTGGATGGGGTTGAATGAAAAAACTTTTAGTAGAGCCACAGTTATCGATGTGTTGTTTTTACAAATTTTCCGATGCCAAGGTATTGATTCCCGGAAAATAATTCAATGAAATAAACACCGGCCGGCAATAGTGAAATGACTATTTTCTGATCTTCCCAGGATCCAATCCGGATCCATTTCGAATAGCGGCCATCTGCTGAGATGATGTATCCATCCCAGATCTTTCCGAAGGAATAACCCGGCTGCGGCTGGATCAATAAATAATCCTGAGCCGGATTAGGATAAACAATAAACCCTGGCGGAGGCAATTGTTCCTGATCCTGCCTTACGAACCGGAAAGCAGATAAATCGGGAAGATCAAAGCCGGGAACAGTATCAGGTTTTATCGGGTACCCATCATTCATGGACAATGCCGGATGGAATGAAATCCATTGGTCCAGATTCTTTTGGGCAAGCTCAGTACCCAGTTCCGTAAGCAAGCTATCAGCTTCAACAAAACGACCGGCAATCGACGCAAGAGACTCACGAAGCCAGGTCTGATCTTCAGCCTGATACTTTTCCCAGTATCCTGCAAGTTTTGCTGATCTTGCCGCTGCGGGTACTTCTGAAATCCGGCTGAGCGCATCATGAACATCATCACCAAAAATCCACCCGTCAGAACCTTCAATGGCAAAAATCTTCAAAAGGTATTCCATTAAGCCGCCGTACCCCTGTTCACCAGTCCACCTTTGCCGATAGGCCCCAATGCCCGGATAATTCATAAACCAATACAACCCATGATCGGGCTGCCTGCCAACTTGCCTGTTCCTCCCATGGAAAGCCACCATGTTCATCTGATCAGCATACCAGGCAAAACCTCCGGGAGTCCATCGAGAGGCAGGAACTGAAAACTCCTGAAGAACCTCTTCAGGCGATCCGATAGCAGATCCAAAAACCGAATCGGTAATTACTGCCAGCTGCATTGCCACGGTATCAAACTGATTATTCCGGAATTGGGGTCCGAGTTTCAGATTGTCGATTGTTCCCTGATTGTTAGCCCATTGGAACAAAACCGAATCGATGCGTGGTGTTCCATCCATAAAAACGGCAACCGGCAGGTTTGAAAATTTGTTGTTAAATACCGGAGAAGTTTCAAAAGTCGCTTCTTTCAGCACTATACCAGCCATATGTCCGCCACCATAAACCGATTCAAATATATTCCGGTTCACTGCAAACCGATCAGGTTTCCCGAGTAAAATTCCAATTGTGCTTCCTGTATTAAACCGCTGAAGCATCAATCGGTTTTCCGAAATCCACTGGATGCCGGCAAAACAAGATTTTATACCATACCTGTTATGGGTGAACCGGTTATCCATCACTTCAGCCTTTGAATCAGGATTTTGCGAATTCAGATACAGTCCGGTGGTAAGGTTGAGAAATTCGGAATGATCAACACTTATTGATGAGCCATAGGCCGAAATACCGGTTCCCATCCAATCGGCATCAAAAATAAAGGTGCCCGGCTCATTGATGAAACTGGTGCCGGTAACGTCGAGCCTGGGAATCCCCTCGGAACGTACAAAGATACCCGGGGTGATGCCTTCCTCGTAGTGATTCAACTTTGTCGTAATCAGGAATGTGCAATTATTAATTTGGATCGAATCGGACGACCCCCGGATAAAGACAAGAGATTCCTTACAATTGCGGAACACGGATTTATCCAATTCTGTTTCAACCGCACCGGAAGCGATAAAACCTGTCCGGGCATTTTCCACCGTGCCGCCCTGGGTAATAGAAACTCTGGCTGGTCGTACTCCGGAAGTGTCACTAACCTGAATCCCCAGCCACAAATCTCCGCAAAGATTACCAATCGTGCCCCCGTCAATCTCCAGCCGGCCCCCGGCTTCAACGGTAATTTTTGTATCTCCGGGCATCGAAAGATATCCGGTCACCTTCAAAAGCCCTCCATCTTTGATAACAAGATCGTTATGCATATAAACGGTATCCCCGATCAACAAGGTATTTCCTCCTGAAACCCGATCCCCGATACCCGAAACCTGATCCCCGATACCTGATACCCGATACCCGATACCTGAAACCCGATAACAGCTGTCGTTAATCACCACCTCCGAAATATTCCCGCGACCCCCGTTCAGGCAAAAATGGATCTGGTTGAACTGGCATTTCGACAAGGCGTATCCATACGACGGCCAGTAATCCATAATATTATTTGAGGTACCCTCAACCGGGCAGCCATTGTCGTCACAATTATCACATTGATCACCAGCCGGACCACCGGTGAAATTATGGCCCAAACCGAGGCAATGACCCAGCTCATGAACCAGGTTGCGGCCACATTCGTCGATTGCCATCAGTAAAGGCTGACGAAGAAAATTTTCGTAATATCCGCGTACCGCAATATATCCGCGATCGCCCATATTACGCGAATGCCCTCCTGTTACCTGATTGTTTGCACCGATAAAAACCGGTAGCGTTTGATATTTTTGCTGATAGTTAAGCAGGGAATCACCATCCACATATACATCTCGCATATATGGTGCATCAATTTCAGCGGAACAATCCCATGCCCTTGAATCGCGATGATAATAAATGGTGTCCAGCCGGATACGTACCCGGCTGTCAGCAATAAATGGAGAAGACACTGTAGGCTTAAGTGTATCCAGGTTCGCCAGCCTGTGGTTGACCCAATCTGTCAGTTGGTTTAAAAAGCCCTCCTGATCAACATTACCCTGGCAAAAATTCCCGTTTCCGGAATCATCCTGAAACACATGGATTAAAATCCTTATGGAAACTGATACAGCCGTTGGCCTGAATTCGTCGGTCATCTGTGCTATTCCAATCCTTCCCTCATAGGAACAAAGGCAAAAGTCCCATGCGTTGAAAACTCGAAAGTATCAAAGCTGGTCCTGACACATTTTGTCATCAATTGAAAATCCCGCTGGCCGATCGGCGCCACCAGTATCCCTCCAATAACCAGTTGCTGCTTTAAGTCTTCAGGAATGGCAGTTGCTGCAGCGGTAATCAGGATTCTATCGAAAGGTGCAAAGGCCGGTAGCCCATGATATCCATCACCCAGGAAGAATTTTATCTGGTAACCTAATTCCTTATGAATCATCTGGGCGTTGTGATACAATTTCCTTATTCGTTCGATAGTAAAAACGCGTGCCCCCATCTCGGCCAGCACGGCTGCCTGATAACCCGAACCGGTTCCCACCTCTAAAACTTTCTGATGTACCTGTATATCAATAAGTTCAGTTTGAAAAGCCACCGTAAAGGGCTGTGAAATGGTTTGCCCGGATGAAATTGGAAATGCATGATCCTGGTAAGCGAATTTCAGAAAGGAAGAATCCATGAATACATGCCTGGGGATCTTCAGCATGGCATCCAGTACCCGTTGATCGCTAATTCCCTTGCTTTTAACCTGTACAACCAGTTTCCTTCGCAATCCCTGATGCATAAAGCTGTCTTCGATCATTACAATTCTGTTAACTTTGTGAGGTGAAATATCAGAAAAAAATAGATATGCTTAAA
>JAPLDV010000307.1 GCA_026391235.1 Bacteroidia bacterium
GAAAAAGCTGTGGATAAATTGAAAACAGGATTTGTCAGAAGATGAACCCTTCCGGGTTCTTAATCACCTTTAAAACAGGGTGATTAAATAACCGGAAAAGAGGGAGAATAAAATGAATTTCGAAGAAATAATTAAAGACGCACTGGAAACAGGTGCAACGTCGCTGGATCTCAGCGACACCCAAATCACCGACGTAAACGCTCTGGCCGGGTTGGTGAATTTGAGGTACTTGTACCTCATCAACACCGGAGTCACCGACGTTACAGCTCTGGCCGGGCTGGTGAATCTGAGAACATTGTATCTCAGCAAAACCCAAGTAACCGACGTTACAGCTCTGGCCGGGCTTGTGAATTTGAAGACGCTGGATCTCAGCGACACCCAAATCACTGACGTTACAGCTCTGGCCGGTCTGGCCGGTCTGGAATGGGTGAACCTCAGAAACACCCAAGTCACCGACGTAAACGCTCTGGCCGGTCTGGTGAATTTGGAAATTATTCGATAAAGGAGAAACGAAAATCATCGTACGAGATGAACCCCTTCCGGGTTCTTAATCACCTTCAATCAATCGGAAAACAGGTGATTAAATAACCGGAAAGAGGGAGAATTTAGAATGTTCAATTATGACCATATTACACTGGTCGGCAGGCTCAAAACCGAACCAACGCAACATGGAGACAAGGTGATTTTGTACCTTGTAATTGATCGACCTGAGACCTGCTCAACGGGCTCCAAAAGCACCGATGAAGTGCGTTGTATAATAACCGACGAAATAGGTGTAATTGCCCACAAATACCTGCATCGGGATTCCCCATGCTTGATCGAGGGTAGGTTAAATATTAACCACGACTTAACCGCATATATAGCGGTTGAGAATTTCCAGCTTTTGAGTAGCCTTTCGGCGGCAACCGCAAACGCGGAACTTAAAGAATTGAAGGAGGTGAAGATATGAACTTCACCCTGACAGGCGAAAGCCTGAAACCAGTAATAGCGTTAATGAAGCTGGGAGATCCTAAGCATGATATCCCTATACTCCAAAATGTGAAAATCACCGTCAATCAAACAGAAATCCAGTGGACGGTAAACACTCTGGCAGTGACGGCCGTTGTAAATACCCCTTTTATATCTTTCGAACCGTCACTTTATAACCTAACATCGGCACTTTTACCCGGCACACTGCATCACTATCTGAAGAATGTCACAAAGCAGCCATGGGTGATGTTTAAATTCGTGGAGACTGGCGATTGCGCGTGCACCATATCAACAACTTCCGGCGCTGCATCTGTATATTACCAGACCACGCAGGATTACCCGGAATCCCCAACGGTTGAAACAGACAACACTTTCACATACTTCGATGCCGGTTTATTTGTTGCAATGACAAACAAATTAATACCCTTTGCAGATTCTGAATACTGGCACCCTGAACGCAACAAAGAAAGAAGGACAATCCACTTTAAAAAAGACGGGAATGGGTATTTAATCGCCCAGGCGACTAACTGTTTTTTTGCCCTTGAGAATCAAGGCCAACAGGTATCACAAGTACCCATGGAACCGGCACAATACTGCATAAAAGGCTTTCTGGCACTTAAAGCACTGGCAGCTGCGTACAAAAGAATACCCTTGTCACAAATTAACCTTGGCAAGTCGCAATTCAGCTTTACAAATCACCAATTCACCGTCATATCCAGGCGCATTGAAGGATCATACCCGCGACTTGAAACCGTGTTCCCTAAAGAAGTGAGGAGGGTATTTTCGATCAATAAACAAACACTTTTGGATGCAGCAACCGAGTGTTCAAAGATACACCCAACAAAGATGATTTACCTCAATATTGGGATGAATAACGTAACAGCATTCACCAGCTCAATTACACAACAGTACACCGTCGATATCCTGGTCTGGACGTCTTATAACCATAATGAGGAAAACGTTGAAGTCCGGTTTAATTCAGAACTGTTAATAATCGCCTTAAAGGCGTTCAATTGCGTCAAAATCGAAATAGCTTTTCAGGATAATATCAGCGCGTTTGTTCTGAGAGAACGCTACACACCAGAGAATTTCGTAATACTGATGCCCGTAAGGTGCAATCCAGCTGTAAAGGATGGTGGGAAATGAGTAATTTTTACAAAGATGAATTTGAACATATTGGTCCTGGTGATCAATACGGACTATCCGCAATTTTCAGAACCACGCTTTGATATCTCAGGCCAAAGCTGGCCGTGATGTGGAAATACGATATTACTGAAAGGTTAAATATGTACAAAAATACCATAAGGAAAAGAATGAACGGCCAAATGGTCACCAGGCGTGACCAGACCGGTGAAAAGCAGGGTTTATTCACCCTGCTATCGAAAGTTACTTTTTTGTTTAACGGGTACGAAAGCGGGTCAATCCCGCCTTCGGATCAATTCTTCTTTGACAGTGAGAAATTCGGTTTTTGGGTCACGCATCCAGTAACCGGTGAAAAAATAACATATTCGAAGGGAGTCAAATGATAAAATACATCTGTTGGTGGATATTCCGGAAACGCATCCATAAAGTAATGGGGGAATACTGGGATGCTGACCAGTATTCAGCGTATTTTCAGGATATTCGTGGTCTATATTTTTCAGGTTTAGTAGATTATGGTTTTGAAAAATTTAATTTGGAAACCCACGTACTAACAAAGGGAATCAAATGATAAAATACATTAGGGTCAAACGATCAGAATTGAGGTTCCTTCGATGAAGACAAGCCGAAAACCGAAACATATTATCCGAAGGTGGGCACTGGTGATTTTAACCGTATCTATTATGGGATTAATTACCGGTGCATTATCCGGATGTGACGGGCAGCGACAACCAGACAGCGTGCCGTGTCAATTTTAGGTAACACGGCAACACCCAAAAAATAAAGGACGCTCTGAACAATGAAAAAAATTAGTGTGGTATGTCTCTATAACGGAACGTGCAGTGGACAAAAGGCAGAATTCTGCACCATGCGGAATGGGCGAATCTGTATTTTCCGGAGAAGGATTAGGCGTCAAAGATGAAAATTGACCTGCGATTGTGTTTCGAAGCCGAAAACCAGATTTTCAGCATCCCTTATTCAGTCCTGAAGCAGCAATTCCCTTATTTCGATAGCACAAACCCAGAGAGTCATACTCTTTTTCACCAGTGTATCGGAACATTTGAAACACCGGTTAAACCGCCCTGGACAGGTGTTTATGTCCGCCTGTCGGGTAATCACCGATGGCATCACCTGTTCGATTTTAAGTATGTCTTGGCACTTCAGCCCTACAGCAAAGAACAGATATGTACCGCCATTGGGGCAGCACATAAAGAACAGTGGAATGCAGAACCGCGAAAGGAAGATTTTAAGCATGGGTAGACCGAAGCAAAGATACTCAATAAGTCACATTCTGTTTGTTGGAATCGTGGCGCCTTTAATAGGGTTCGCTTTAAACTGTCACCAGATATCAGAAA
>JAPLDV010000797.1 GCA_026391235.1 Bacteroidia bacterium
GCATGCTTTTCATCAGGTTTTATTTTACTAAAGTATTCATTGGCCTGCAGAGCCAACATTTGCTCATCATAAATGCGGATGTAATTCTCCTTAAGGCTGTTGAGTTCATTCTTAAGCTTTTCAGCCAGGTCAGCTAATAAAGGTTGAATAGGATCAGGATGGTGTAAAAGCAACCGGTTGATGGGTATGGCTTCGATCTCCCGGATTATTCCTTCCATTTCAGATGTGGCAGGTGCAAAGTTGGCCAATTCAACCAGAAGGAGCCATTGCGGCTCACGTTTGGCGACCAAAACCGCTTTTTCGTTCCATTCCAGGTACTTATCCTTAAGGTCACCTCCCTCAAGAAGGATTCGTAACAATCGCTCATTGCCATCAAGATTTTCAATATCCTTGATAAATTGAATGTTGATTGTCTCCGGCTTAGGAGCATCGCCACTGATGATTTTCGCTAATTCCCTGAGTTTGCCCAGGAAAGTATTGGAATGCAAAAACTCCTCACCGGGTTTGCATTGGATTCCGGCTGCCTGGTAGAATAATTTAAGGTCAATTTTATTGCGGGCGGTTAAAGTGTGAGCTTCCTTTTTAAATGTTGCAGTACCGATTTTAGCCTGATTCAAATTGGGTTCCAGCGTAGAGATATCTCCGTTATTCTTCAGCATCAAGATGATGGTATCAATGGCATCCTGACTCCAACCGTAGGTAGCTTTCATGAAATGAGCCCGGATTTCTTTTCCCGGTTTGGTGTTATTACCTAAGAATCGAAGGATTTCAACGGCAATCGGGTGATCCTTAGCCTCTTTATCATAACTGATCTTCTTCAGTGCATCGGGATCCCCAACCAGTGCTTTATTCAAGGCCTTATCCCAATCTTTAAAGTCAGCTTTACCCTTGAAATCAGGAAATTGCCGGTCGGCTATACTCCTTAACGCATCTTCGACATTTTCCTTGATGCTACCGATTTCAATCTTATTACCGCCAGCCAGATAGATGAATCCATCGGTACAAATTTTATCAATGATTTCTTCAATAGCCTTGGTTGCCAAAGACCTGCGGGTCTCCATACTTTTTTGAGCCTGCTGGCCTTCAGTTGAAGATTGGATACCCTTTTTATCAATGGTCCGATCAGCGGCAAGGTATCGAATGATCTCATTCCGAAGATCCTGGTCACGGAACTTGGGTACGAATCCATAAGCAAGTGGGGACTCAAGACCTTCAGCGCGTATCTCATTTAAAACCGTTGATTCATTTTCAAGCCATCCATCCCGAACCCAAAGGTTGAGCTTATTCTCAATATTGGGGCGTTTAGCGCCTTCCCAAATTTCAAATTCCCGTCTTTGCTTTGAAACGCCTTGTAATATATTGATACCCCGGGTTTTCTCTTTGAAAAACCCAACAATTCTATCCCTGCGCAACTGCTGGATCTGGTCCTCACCTGAATTATTCAGTTTTACAGCCCAGGAAGTATATTCTTGCTCCCACTCAGAACCGATCTTGGTTTGCAGCTTAAACTCACTACCAATCGGCATCAGGACTTTGTCGTTGACCAGTTTTGCAATCAGGCCTTTAATCTTTAGGCGAAAAATATCCGAACTGGAATTCAGGTCATCCAGCATCAAATCAGCGATGGTATTCTCATCGGATCTTAACCGGCCTCCGGGAAGGTCCTTGGGCAGTTGATCAATTAAGAAAACAACACTTAAAATCCGGCCTTCCAACATGGCATCGCCACCCAAAGCTTTTCGACTTTGGATCAGGTTGTTGGTTTCATTGAGCAACAGGGCATTCTGGAACAACTGCGATTGTTTTTGTTCAAAAATGAAATCGGCAGGAACAACGCATCCAAGTTCTTTTTCGGCCACCTGCTTGATGCTTTCATCCACTATTCTCATTTGACTTCGGAGCTGACCTGACGTACCGGCTGTATCGATCGATTGCAGGATCTTTTTCCAGAATTTCCGGGTTGATGGAAGAATCGGATAATCAGCTACCAGGGTTGAGTTATCATCGGTGCGATATCCAAAATCAGTTCCAGAGAGATTCCTTGAAATCTCGCCCAGGGTGGTATCCATCTTTTTACCAATTTCATTGATGGCAGAAGGCTTTTTTTCCAAAACGGTTTTTCGGGTAACCGTCTCAACATCGGTATCCGAAAGTTGAATCTTAACGGTGAATCGCTCCTGGAGTTTCTGAAGAATCGGCGTTTCTGTCAGGGCACTTTGTCCGGAACAGACAAGCAGAAATTTTCCATCAAACTCGGAACTGATAATCTCTGCAAGCAATTGAATATCAAAAGCCTTATCCGCATCTTGCCCGATAAACTGTTGAACTTCATCAATAACGATTACGGTAGCCGGTAATTTATCATAGCCTGAAATAGGTAGTATTTCCTCTTTGATGGTTCTGACAAATTCATCCCGGCCCAGGCTATCAATCCTTCTGAAATTTGCTTTGAAGTTTTCCTTAACCTTGGCTTCATTCTCTGCAAACTCCGGTTTGATCTGGAGAATGGCCTTAGCCAGTACCGATGAAACGAAAAGATTTTCGTACTCCTTTTTAAAATCCTTACCCTGAGCTTCAATCAGCGCCTTCAGCTCGTCATAGATCCCTTCCTGTTTTGCCCAATACACAAACTTAAAATGGTGGAACTGCTGGGGCAGGTCGAGAGTATTCAGAAAAAGCTGAAGGAAGGAATATCGGATATCAGGTGACGGAAAATCTTTCAAAGTGCCTTTCACAGATAGCTTTCCAAAGATTTTTTGTTTCCTGTCGAGCTCGATAAAAAGGTCATTAACATCGCGGGGTAATGGTTTAATCGTTCTGGCTGTATCCCCATTTGGAAATTGAAAGTCTTCCCAGAGGTACCCAAGCATTTTAATCAGATGTGATTTACCACTGCCAAAAAAACCGCTCACCCAAACGGCCGGTTGTTTGGGCTGATCGATATGCTTGAGATAGGTGTCAAGCATCCGGTATAACCCCCGTTGGTATTCACCTTCACATACAAAGGTTTTTAATTCGTGCCCTATGATTCTAAGCCCCTGATCATCCTTAGTTGTACTGATCTCGACAACCCCATCGTTAATAAGATTATTTTCAGCGGGGTTGAGTTTAAAGAGTTCTTTGTTCTTCATTGTAATTCTATTATCCGAAAATAGGTCGTGCCAGGTAACTCCATCCATCTCTGGCATCAAGCAGTCTGTAATGGTTCTGTTCGAATTCACCGGGAAAGAAGACAAGTATTCTTCCTTTTACCGATTTTGAGATTCCGTTTAAAATGTCTGACAGCCGGGCAAATCCGTATATTGATGAAACATCCCGGATGGCAATTAGTGTATTACTGTCAAATTCAGCTTTAGTGATTTCTGCATTTAGATAATTGACCGCATACTGCCTGAATTCACCTTCAAGCTGATCTACCAGGGCACCTGGATCGGCAAAATAATCTTCCCGGTAATCATGATTTGCCATCCAGGTTGGGAAGCATTTCTTTAATGAAATACCTGCCCATTTTTTACCCGCCTTAACGGTTGCTATTTCAAAATCTCCCACGCGGAGGTCAACTTTCCGCTGTTCGGCGGGATCATAAACCAAAAACCACACTTTCTCCTGACCGGATAAAGAGGTAGACCAGGGTTCGTTCACAACTGTTTCAAATGCTGCTAAAAGCTGATCAACCTTCGATGCCATGGATGCCTATTTTAGTAATGAGATGTTCAAAGGAGATCGTGGTAACGGCACCGGAATGCTGATACTGCACCAGGTCACGTTTCATCGCTTCGATGATAAGCTCCCTTAGCCGGGATTCATTCAGATCCAGGGCTTTCACCCATAAACTGAATAGGATAAAGTCGCCGCGATCACCATGGAGATAAGAGAGAAACAGTGCGAATGCGACAACCAGATAGCTTGGGTCTGTTTTAGTTCGTATATTTTTGACCTTACCAGTAATATAGCCAGCCTGTTTCCAGGAGCTGGCGATATTTTGTGCCAGTGATTTGCGGGTGTTAGCGGAATAATGTTCCGGGTGGGTATTCTCTATATTCGCTTCGACACTTTCGACCGAAACCTTGTATCCAGGGAAACAAGTTAAAATTACGGGAAGACTTTCAGCCAGTAATTGATCCCTGCCAATCGCAAAGAGCAAGGCAAGCAGTGGTTTATCTTCATTTCCTGCTGTTTGCCAGAAATACTTGAATGCGGCAAACGGCGCGTTGGCCGGATTAAAATCGTACAACTGCTTAATGAATCCGGTGGTTTTATCCTTGTTGATCTTTGTTCGCTTATTGGCGACATTTTCATTCAGGGATTCGAGGTAGGAATCATCCTGAACGGCATGATCCATGACCAGCGAAAGCTCCGAGAACATTAGGGTGCGGCTGGTATGTATGGTTTTGGCTTTCATCGGTGGATTGTGCATCGGCGTTTGATACAGTAAATTCTATAACTATAAATAGTTCATGGCCTTGGTCTAAAACCTTAAAAGTACCAAAAATGATGGAGAATCGAGGCTTTACAAAAGGTAAACAAAAAGGGTAATCCGTAATTGTAATTCGATAGTTGAACAGTTAGTGAAGCCTTACCCTTATTAGTACAGTGCTTGCATAGACTCTTCTTGGACTTGGATAATGGCTAAATAAAAAAGCCTGGTTTGTCTGAAAACCTTACCCCTTTCCCCTGCTAACACTTAACACCTCACCCAGATCATAGGTGATCTGCGACAGCAAATATTCAACGCCGTCATGCTCGTATGTAATATCTTGACCATCTTCATCTGTCAATAATTCGATGACTGCGCCTTTTACCTCTACCAATGCCTGGTCTCTGTCTTTATTATAACCAACATAGAACTGAATAGCATCATAATCAATGGGTTTGAATATTCCATCTTCTTCCTCCGCCTCGCCATTTTCGTTGGTGACAACATATTTTTTGTACGTTGTGGGCTTTAATTCTCTAAACTCTTGTTTCTTATTTCCCGAAATAATTTCGTCAAAGAATTTTTGTTTGATAATGAGCATTAGCGTTTTCATCCCATACTTTCTATTTATCATAAAGATATGCTTCTTACCAGTACGATCGTCAATCATATTGTTTATTTGATCAGGGTTTTGCCCCTTGTTTATTCGGTTCATAGGTATGGATTACTCCCATTCCTCCGTTAATAATTATTGAGACCGGGATAAACCTCCATAGCGTCCCCACAGGTATAAAATAGCGTCAAGGTGAAATGGAGCTATTCCAAGGGCATCCGCAATTTCCTGTGATAATATGAAACTCTGTTTGGGATTTTGCCGGCAAGAACCCATCGTATTAAGGAGCTGAGGAAATTCTTTCCGAAAATGATGGTCAACTTTTACATACCGCGTGAACCCTATTTCTTTGAAAAAATCGCAAATGAGAGCAGGCCCAACCTGATCAATCGCAGCGGAAAAATCATTCACCAGATTCCACATCTCCAGGGGTATGGTCACTTTGGAGACCTTGGCATAGAAAGATTCGATGCCAAACTTTAGTTCTTGCCGTAATTTCAATGTGCCGGTAAGTAATACGGCGATTATTCTTGGCTTGAATTGTCTGCTGGAGAGGTCATACCGGTTTGTTTCCTGGATGGTTACAGCCAAATTGTATAAAGATTCCGGCAGCCAATTAGAGTCGATAAGAAAATTATTATTCATAAACGCTTTGCTCAGCGCTAACGCAATTGTATCTCTCATAGGAAGGACACCAATCTGACTTTTAAGGAAGTTCCTTAGGGGTGCGTAGCTGAAAGCACCCAGGACCGATATGCCGGTCCCCAATCAATTACCAATTTACCAATAAGGTCGTTTTGAACATCCAATAATTCAAGATCAAAAACATCGTGATTTCCAGCTTTTTCAACATCATCAAAATTAGATGGTATGTCATGTTCAAAAATTTCATGATATTTAGCTGAGTAAAGACCTGCAAACGTTGTTTCATTTTCCGTATTCACCACAAAGACTGCCCAGAAAGGTGCATTAAACTTATGTCGATTCTTGATTAGCTGGGTAGATTGGTACAATTCAAATTGTGGACGGTTATCGCGCCAAAGCTCGTATTGGGAACGTTTTTTTTTGGATTGATTTTCTTTATGCCGGAGAAGACGGACATCGGCCACCATTAAGCCAGCTTCATACATTATAGTGTTAAACATGATTGTCATGCCATTTAAAATTAGTCAAGACTTGTTATGTTATTGAATTCATGCCTATTGAACTGGTATTTTCGGAGCTCATAAACGAATAGTTCTGGAGTTCAAATATCCCAGAATCTGGCTTGATGGTTCCGGTGCCGGACGTGTCTTGATATTTGAGTATTGAAGAATTTGCTTGTTTTGCATTGCCTGTTTTAATATTGAAACTGTTATCTTATTTTTAATTAAATACTAACTTTTCAATAATTTTAGGAACTACTTGCTCTGTGGCGATTGAAATAATTACGGGAGCTAAAAACTTGGCAATCTCTTTTAAATAGTTTGGTGTGATTTTTACTTGTTCGATTTCCCGAACAAAATTCATTAACCTTTCAAGCTCCTCAAGAGTAGCTCTGTATTCAATAGTTTCATCAAAAGATTTAATTTCTATGTTGTCCTTAGTAAATATTTTCTTTCTTAAAATTTCAATTCGATTGCTTAAATAAATAATTGCTTGCTCTTTCTTTTTAGTCAGAATCTTTTTAATTATGCTTTCATTGGAATAGAATTGAAAAATTAAAAGTGAAGTAAAGAATAAAGCAGTAATTAAAACTTGAGTATCAATTTGACATCCCTTAAATGAAAAGGAAATATTTTTTAACAACAAAATAGCAATTGTATAAAATGCAGTGATATAAAAGAAAGCAAATTGTTTTCCTCCTAATCCCAGTGCAATAAAAATTGCACCGATAACTAAAATTAAAAACTTAAAAATCCAAAATGGATCTGCATATGACGAACTAATTAGTTTTACAACCCCTGGTTGGTTGTAAAAAATGATCGTAGTTAATACTATTGTTAAAGTCATAAAAACTACTAATATTAATCTGCTTGAATACGAGTGGAGTTTTCGCAATGGTGCTATGTTAGCAAATCTATTGAATGGACTTAGTTTCAAAGGAATTACTGATATTCCTTTCATTATGTAAGTGCAGGTACCCATGGAAATCCAAATCCCAATGCCAAAGATATAGATACAAATAAACCAAAAGAAAAGGTCAAATAATGAATTTATTAAATCATACCTATAAAGCCAATCCAATTTATAATATGATACAATTGCCCATGAGAAGATTGGTAAAAATATCACAATTCCAATTAATATTTTAATTCCAAGAATCCAAGATTTGGTTTTAATTTTTTTTTCGAGAAAAGTATAAACGAATACGACAAATATTATAGCAACAAGAATAGAACTACCAATTAAAAATCCTGTCAAATGAAATTTTGATAGAAGCCAAGTTAAGTATAAAAATAAAATAGTTAAAATTCCAACAACATAATCACTCTGTGTCAGTTGGGGAAAACCTTTCCCTTTTTGAACGCCAATAAATCTACTCAAAGTGTAATTCCTCCAATGTACAAATTCGTTTTCACCTTTGACATCAAATAAATTTCTGAATTCATCAGAGTTTGATAAATAACTAAAGTATCTCTCAACTAAAATGAGTACTGCAACAACTCCAATTGCTGCTGTAGTTTTTGAAATAAAATTTAACACTGTTACAGTTGTCCTGTCTGCATCGAAATGAAAAAACAACCAAGGTAAAAAACTAATTAATAAAAGGACTCCTCCAAAAACAAGAGCGCCAACTGCTTTAATTTTAAAAATTTTTCCTGATTTTCTAACTAACCAAGTGATCGCTGAATTTCCAGAATATGGTTTTATTTTTTCAACATCGTTCTCACGGTTGCCAAAAAGGTGTGACCAAATATTTCTCAGTTTTTCCTCTGAATAGTTGGCATAAACATCAAAAAGATTTTTACAACTAGAACATTTTTGAACTCGATATTGGATATTTAAGCCTGGAGAAGCTATTCGCAATATTCCTATGTTTTCCCAATTCAGTAAAGGAAGATAATCCTTGCCTATCCTTGACCATCCAGTTTTGCTAAACACTTCATCGTCATTTTTCGGGTCGAATCTCCCAATATCTCTTGTGTATGGAACGCACTTAATGTCATCGGTTGCGCCTAAGTTATTAGGGCAAGGCACATCAAATCTTGAATCGCAATATGGACAAGCTAGTGTTAGATTCATAGGTGCTTTAACGATTGATTCTTATTTTTTTCTTTTGCGAATAAAATAAGTTGGAATGCTGACAAATATAAAAACCAAAACAGCTGCTATGTTAAATGTTATTCTGTTCTCTTTTGTTTTAGGGTCTCCTTGACTTTTACGAACGAATTTATAGTTCTTATAATCTGATTCCGATAAAAATTTCAAGGGCATATCTTGTAGGAGGGAATATTCTGAAATTACATTCTTGTCCAGCAAACGAGACAAATGATTCCATGTTTGAACACCAGCCTTAATCCTTCGGTTATCGAACACAACATCAATGAGTTCACCTGAGCTTATTTTTTCTCCAGTTGAACTAATTTTAGTTTTGTAATAATTTCCATTTTCGTCTTTATCAATTGCTATAATAATGTGCTCAACTACTGGAGGGAAATAATAATCGCTGTTGCTTGTTTCAAATCTTATTCGTTGGACGAGGCCGGTTGATTTATTCACATTAATTTGAAAATACTCAATGTCATAAAGGGGATAGCCATAATAAGCTGCTCTAAAAATAGAATACAAATAATGAATTGTTTTGTTCGGATTAATTTCGTTTTCCCACGCAAAATGATAATTAAGGTCAATTGTGCTATCGTTAGGAGTTGCTTCATACCAAATCCATTCAAGTTTTGGTGTTGGAGTTGATGGCCGTAAGTACATTTCTGGTTTGTATTGTTGAGCCAAATTTTCAATCGTAAATATTTCCCCCCCTATATTTAAAGTATCGGAGGGTAAAAATGTTTTGTAGGACCTTTTGTCTCGTCCTGTAAAGTATGAAGCAATTAAAACAGATAAAAGAAGAATTAAACAAAAGAGAAGAATGTTTACAAAAATTTTAAGAATAATCATTGTTTGATATTGGTTTCGTTTTTTAATATGTTTATTTTTCTGTTTGATATTATTTGTCATTTTAAAGTTCACACTGTCGCCATAGTATTGTACATAACTCACTTATAGGTAGTGCAACCTCATAATTATTCATCCGTTTACCGCATATATGTTTGATCCGTGTCGTACAAGGTCGTCGGAAATATAATGAAATCTTCATTTTATAAATTCATACCTGCCAAGTTAAGGAAAGTTCAAACATCCTTAACACTAATGGATAATATTTTACGATGAAAACTTCTTGATTAAGCGCCATGGGCAATCCCCTTGTCACCTCTCGATCCACAATATTGAGTTCCCGGGGAAGCATTGTACTGTTGTGCAGGCTA
>JAPLDV010000819.1 GCA_026391235.1 Bacteroidia bacterium
GAAAAAATAGTAGACCAGTTGATAGACAACAACATTGTTAAAACACCGGCAGATTTATATATGCTGGACGCGTCGTCCATAGCAAATTTGGAACGAATGGCTGATATCTCATCATCTAAGCTTATCGCCGCCATTGAAAAAAGCAAATATACTACGCTTGGTCGTTTTATCTACGCATTAGGTATTCCAAATGCAGGTGAGGCGACTGCAAAAGACCTTGCAGAATTTTTCGGTAACCTTGAAAGACTAATGAAAGCCTATCCAAAGACCCTGCAATATATTCCAAACATTGGTCCTGAAGTAGCAAATTCAATTTATAATTTTTTTGCAGAATCCCATAACAAAGAAGTGATAACACAACTAAGATCATCTGGTCTCTCTTGGGATGAGTCAATAAACAGTAGAAAAACCACTTTGCCGAAATTGTTAAAATGGTTATTTAAATACGAAAAAAAAACTGGCTGGTCTGGTGTCCGCGGGATAGATGAAAGAAAGGCAAAACTAATAGCAGATCATTTTGGCAGCCTAGAAAAATTGGTAGAAGCGGACGAAAAAGCTTTACTGCAAATAAAAGGTATCGATGAAAAATTATTAAAAGAGATCGTTCTTTTTTTTAATGAATCTCAAGGTCTGGACGTTATTAAGCAACTCCGAGAAGGTGGTGTACATTGTGACGATTTAATACACGAAATACCCGTTTCTGCTTCAAGGGTCAGTGGCAAAAACTTTGTCCTTACAGGAATATTAGCGCACCTAACAAGGGATGAAGCTAAGAATAAAATCGAAACACTAGGCGGCCGAGTTTCAGGAAGCGTGTCAAAAAAAACTGATTTCTTAGTTGTAGGTGCAGATCCAGGAAGCAAGTTGAGGGAAGCAATGCAATTAGGCATTGAGATTTTGGATGAAGAAAAATTTATGGTTTTGTTGGCTAGTGAAGTCAAAAGGAATGATGAACGATGAAAACAAAAATGATTATAAAGGTTATAAGCAGTTCTGGAGAGCCATACGATGTCCACTTTGAATTTTCAGATAATAAATTTACAGCTTTTTGCAACTGCCAAGCTGGGATATTCGGAAAACTCTGTAAACATAAAACCAGCCTTCTTGCTGGAGATCAATCGCTACTTTTTGACAAAACAGACGAAGAAAAACTCGAGTTGCTCCGTGAAGTAGTCAAAAAAAGCAAATATGCAGAGATAATATCTTCATACAAAATCATTAAACAGGAAATAGAAGAGGCGCAAAAAAAAGAAAAAAAAGCCAGAGAACAGATAGAGCATGCTCTCAAATCAGGTATAGAAATTGTTCAATAGCTCCTTTTGTTGAATTACAGAGAGAAAGTAAAGAAATGAAAAGGATGCACGTTATCGTTTCCGGGAGGGTACAGGGCGTCTTCTTCCGGGCATATACCAGAGAGACCGCCCTGGCTTTAAAACTAACCGGATGGGTAAGAAATCTTCCCGATGGCAGAGTTGAAACCGTCTTTGAAGGGGAAGATACAAATGTTCAGTCAATGCTGGAATGGTGTAAAAAAGGACCGCCGCACGCTCTTGTCAATGAACTCGAAGCGAGCGAGCAAACCTATACCGGAGAATTCCGGGACTTTCGCATTATCACCTAACGGTATTCCTTAAACGTCTCTCCAAAACCCTCCATTGAATTTATGATGGTGGCATCATCAACACAAAATGCAATCCTGAAATACCCCGGCCCTCCGAAACCGCTGCCGGGAACCGTCAGTATTCGCCTCTTCTGCAACACCCTGACAAATTCAATATCATCTTCAATCGGTGTCCTGGGAAAGAGGTAAAAGCTCCCATCCGGCCTTGAAAATTCATAACCTAAGGATGAAAGGCCGTCGCAGAGGAGATCTCTCTTCCTCCCGTACTCCCCCACATTAATCTTCACGCCCTGTATCTTTGCTATTACCCTCTGCATAAGTGCGGGGGCATTGA
>JAPLDV010000348.1 GCA_026391235.1 Bacteroidia bacterium
TATGAATCCCAGCCGCTGATTCTGCCTGGTATTGACACTGGAATTGGTTATTATAAATGACCGTCGAACATTGTCGATACTGATCCTGGCCTGAATTCGTTGATTATCTGATCCATCCATAACATTTGCCACCTCCGGGAATTTTCCGAAAACTTCCGAAAGAGGTTTACCAATCGAACTTCGGCTGAGGACTTTGAACAAGCTTCCGGCTGTTTTATTGAAATCAATCAGGTTCATCTGGTTATCAGAAATAAAAACTGCATCTCCAAAAGACTGATAAACAGAGTCGCGGGCTTTTGGCAGCAGAAACACCACATAATTTCCAAACACTCCCCAGGCAAATAAAGGAGCAGTTATGATGAATCCGAACGGACCAATGTCAAAACCCTTGGTAACTCCGGATTGATACAAAAGATGCGCAATCCATGGCCCCAGAGATCCTCCGATAAGGATCCAGGCCTGCCGGCGTTCAACCGTATCCTTGCTCAATTTCCTTACAAACAGTATCACGGCAGTGAGCAAACCGAGGTTCAGGTAAACAATATTTACATAATACCACGCACCCTTAATTGTGTCAAGTTCATAACAATAGGTTAAAACGTTATGGACTTGATCACCAATGCTTTTGTAAAACAACAGATGCCATGAATTGGTGTAGTAAAGGATCAGGTTAACCAAAGGATACAACAGCACAATCCTCAATGGCCACCATTTAAGCCAGTTATCATCCCCGGCCAATCGGATGGCCAGCAATATACAAAAAGCCGGTATCGTGGAAATACCTACATATTCAATCTTTAACCAAAACAATATCCCTTCCCTGGTAGGAGTAAGAAGCTCCATGCCAAATCCGGCAATATAAAAGGTCAAGGAAACCATGAGAAGACAAAACTCCAGCCCCCCCCTGACTTTTAGATTCGCCAGAGCGTAGAATGCCAATCCTATTGTAACAGTAGCAACCAGCAAAAGCGCCAAACTAATCAATGGAATTTGTAGCATGCAGAAGTAATAATGATTTAAAACTAATACATTTTCACTAAATATTTGTTTGCTTTAAACTGAAAATGACAAAACGTGAAATTATACGGCTTACCCTTAACGGTGGAATTCCACCATACGTTCCCTGGTCGTTTAAATTTACGCTCGAACCGGCAAATTTGATGCGTGATCATTATGGTGTAGAGGATCTTGACCTGCCGTTAGGAAATCATCTTCTCAATCTTGGCAGAGACATCGGATTATTCGAAGAGCTTCCAAATAGTAAATTCCGTGATACTTTCGGCGTCGAATGGGATCGATCAATTGATAAGGATATTGGAATTCCCGTTGAACCGGTCCTGAAAGATCCTACTCTGTCAGGATATCATTTCCCTGATCCTGAAGATCCGCGCTTCTTTCAGGATATTGAGTCTGAAATCGCTGCAAAACCTGATCTGTTTCGGGTCTTTCAAATCGGATTTAGTCTTTTTGAAAGAGCATGGACTCTCCGGGGGATGGAAAATCTCCTTATGGACTTTTGCCAGAATCCCGGCTTTGTGCATGAATTGCTTGGTAAAATTGCCGACTACAACCTCTTCCAGATTGATAAGGCTCTGTCTTATGATATTGATGCCGTTTATTTTGGGGACGATTGGGGCCAGCAGCATGGGTTAATTATGGGATATGACCTTTGGAAGGAGTTTATCTTGCCCCAGCTAACCCGGATGTATAAACGTGTTAAACACGCCGGTAAATTTGTTATGATACATAGTTGCGGCGATGTGGATGAACTTTTCCCTGATTTAATCATTGCCGGGGTAAATTGCTTTAATCCTTTCCAGCCCGAAGTGATGGATGTTGAATCGCTTATCACACAATACCGCAAGAGTTTATGTTTTCACGGCGGACTTTCCATACAAAAAATCCTTCCCTTTGGTTCCCGGTCAGAAGTTCAGGAAGAAACGAACCGGCTTATTAAGCTTGGTAAAAACGGTGGACTTATCATTTCACCCTCACATTCCGTAGAAAGTGATACCCCTTTTGAAAATATACTGGCCTTTATCGAGGTAACCCGGAATCAATCAGGATATCGGGATATTGAAACACTTTAAAACAACCTCCATCCTATCGAACAATAAAACAAATTGTTACGCAGGTTGAAATTATCAAGCGATTTGACAGTCAGAAAACTATCAAGGCCAAACTCATACCCGAAATCGAACGTAAGCATGAATAAATCTAACCCGGCGCCTATTTGGCCTGACCAGATGGCAGTCTTAAAATCATCACTGGTGATCCTGTCCGAAAGATCATTACCATTATCGACGTTCGACAAGGTGTATTCTTTGTTTACTGCAAAAGATACTACCGGACCACCCCAAATCCGGAACCGAATAAGCTTCTTATCCAGTAACTTGAAACCTACTAGGAGTGGAACATCAATCGACTGAAGGTTAACAGTCTGCTTGACCTGCAATTCTTTTTGCGGATCACCGGGATAAATGGTTGCCTGAAGAATTCCCCTCTTAATACTAAAATAAGCTTCGGGCTGAATATAGAACCTTTTAATATTGAAACTAAAAAAAACACCTCCCTGAAATCCGTTTTTAAAATCATTGATGAATTTGGTATAATCAGAAGTCAGACGATCGGTGTTCCATCCCACCTTCAGACCAAAACTGATCGGTTCCTGAGCAAAAACGGATATCGAAAAAATACTCAGAAAAACTGCCAAAACAATCTTTTTCATTATGTTAATAATTTAGTAATTATTTACAACTTCCTGTCAGTCAGTTAATCCCGTGATCTCAAAACCAGCTCTGATACTTTGAAACGGGTAATCTCTTAAACCCTTTTCATATCCAAAAACCATGGCCGCAAATCCAATTTTTATTCCCAAATCTATCCTATAAACCACCGGGTGATCCCCATTATGCATATAACCTGAGTACCCGCATAAAGTTTGATTAACGAAGAAATCTCTGAAATCAAAGTCTATGCCACCACCAAATAGTAACGCATCATTTTGCGGATAATTATCGATATACGTTTGCCAAACATAAAAACCTAATTCAGCATACCATCTGAAATGCCTGAAAAAACTATTATTTATACCATAGGAATCACCTATTGATCCGTCCAGGTAATACCCAGGCGTATCAGTGTACCGTGCATTTTCCCGACCGGTTCCGCTTGCTGTTCTGCAAGACATTGCCACAGCAAAATCAGGCAGAAAGGTATGATTCTTTATTAATTGAATGATAGTTCCAAAGTATATATCACCAAAGGCTTTCCCGCGTACCGCGGTGCCGCTCAAGGTGCGTCGGGTCCGGCTGACTGCCGAGTCCATCGTAAAGAATTCAACCGGTACATATTTACACTCCAAACCAATCCTTCCTTTTGCTACCGGAATAATCAGATGTGTTTTAAAATCATGCGTTTTATCTCCTCTCGCGTAATAATATTCATAAAGACCGGCCCAATAAAACTTTTCCGGTATTACTCCCTTGTGAATGAAAGGTACCGGTAAAGCATTCGGGCCAAGAAATCCTGGTGAAGTAATCTGATACTTCGACCAATGCGTAACACCATCCGACTGTGTGTACGGATCAGGTGGAAAATACTTATTCTGGCCTGCGAGTGCAATTGGCAGCATGAGAATGATCAGAGCTAATTTTAATGCAAGTCCGTTCATTTTTTCTCTTTTGGGTAATAACTGTAAAGATACCGCCTTCATCGTAATTTATGTATTTTTGACCTTATTTTAAAAAATATGTCCTCCAATATCCCACTTGCTGAACGGATGAGACCTCAAAAACTTGAGGACTTTGTGGGCCAGGAGCATTTAGTGGGAGAAAAATCCATCCTAAGTAATGTACTTTCATCAGGGTCATTACCTTCATTCATTCTTTGGGGCCCTCCGGGTGTGGGCAAAACCACTTTGGCCCGCATCATTGCCAACCACCTGAACCGCCCCTTTTACACGTTGAGCGCGATCAATTCAGGAGTTAAAGATATTCGTGATGTGATTGATAAAGCTCAGAAATCCAGATTCTTTGATTCTCCTTCTCCCATCCTTTTCATCGACGAGATACACCGGTTCAGCAAATCCCA
>JAPLDV010000084.1 GCA_026391235.1 Bacteroidia bacterium
AGGTAAAGATTCGAAGTACTTTTCAAGAATACGCGCTGGCTGTTGGGATGTTTCGATGACATAATTGATTTTCAGGGATCTGTCAAGTAAAAACACAAAAGGGCCATCCAGGTTTTTCTCAAACAAAACACTATTTTGCCCCAATTGATAAACTGGAAACCTCAAATCAAATTTCTTTATAAAAGAATATGCCATTCTGGAATCTGGAGTGCAAGCAAGAACAACGACCCTATCTAAATAGGAACTCACGGAATCTTTCTTTATATAGTTAAACAGCTCATTTACACAGGTCATACAAGAATTAATAGAAATATATAGCACAACCAGTTGTCGATTGGAAACGAGCTCGGAAAGCTGAAGTGAGTCTTTACTATTTCTATGAATATATCCATCTTTGAGCGGTAAGTCTTCCAGTTCCAAAAAGACTCTGAAATTCCGGACCATGTTTAAGTAATCACCAGATTCAGGGTCAATATTGTCTGCAGACTTATTTCGTTCGCATTGGCAAAATGCAAACAGGATCAAAAGAGGAAGCAGGTATTTTTTCATTCTCTGATTTTAACCACCATTAATACCGGATTTGAATATTCATTAATCCGGGACAAGATTTTCAACGATGGATTATTTAATTTGTTGGGGGTTGTTTCCTGACGCTTTACACTTTCCTGGAAGCTATCTAAAAACTTAATGTCAATCAGATAAGAGGGATTCCCAATAAATGAGGGTGAAAAACCAGGCCCGCCATCAATGTCATTTGTAAACCCACCGGTATTGGAACTCCCGATATCAAAAAGTTTGCCGCTGTCGTTAAAATAGATTAGCTGGGTAATTTTGGAGTCTTTTACCACATTAAAATACAGGAAATTACCAGCTTCCCTGAGGCTAAAAATAGTTAATGCTCCACCTCTGATGGATTGGTCAAAATCGGTGCGTGAAGAAAGATCTGTTTTCTCAGCTATTTTCTTCCCCAGTAACAGGGTGTACCGCGGTAACAGCTTGAAATCGCGGTCGAGACTGTAAATGGTATCAAATCCAACCTCCCAGAAGCATTCCATATCTTTATACCGATAATTAGAACTGTAGGAAACTGAGGCCGACTCCCCAATGGTCGCCGGATCTATTTTATGACCCTTATTGATTACTTTCGCCGATTTGTCAATGAAAAAATAGGAATAACCGTCACAGGTTATTCGGTTTGGCCTTGCTATGTACAGTAAAAACAGACTATCGATCATCGACATATAATCAAACCTGCCACAGAGAGTGATAATTGTATTGACGTATGAATTATAAACCGTATAATGCAATACTCTGTGCGAGGTTGTGTACAAGTATACATTTTGGCCATCCCGGTCAGTGGTAAATGTGAACAAACAGTGGTATTCGCCGGGACCCTTACCGGCTCGCCCAATCTGATTCAGGAACTTTCCTGAACGTTGAAATACCAACAGCCTGTCAAGAATCCGGTCCTGAACAAAAATATAATCCTTAGTTAATTGAATGTCCATAATTTGACCTATAAAGGAAGAATCGGTCGTTTCCAGAGGGATATATTCAATTGAGTCGGCAATAGAGCTCAGGTTAACTGCTGTTCCGTCAATTTCTTTTGCAAGGTTGATTTCAGGAATACGGGTTTCTTCCTTCATCTTGTTTGTGCATGAAATAGCCGAAAACAGACCTATAAATATCAGAAGCTTAAGCTCTCGAAAACGAATAGGAAGACTGATCATATGGTTAAGATTTGTATTTGGGTAGTTACTTTTCAAGTATCACACATTCAAACTTATAATGAACCAAATATAACAGGCAGGTTTATACCTAACATCAGTGGAAGTACTCATGGAATAATAAGTGGAAACCCCTATACTGTTATGAGTGGAAGTACTCATAAAATAGTCGTAACACACAATAATTCTGACTGTTGTAAAATCATGAACTTCCGAAGCACGAAGTTTGAAAAATCGCACCTCGCAGTGATATTTTCACTATTTTTATCCGATAGCAACCGAGCAGAAACTACACCTTTGCTTTACCGGTAAACAAATTGCAATACACAGCCATGAAAACCATTAAAATAGCACTGACCGCACATTCTGACATTGGTAGCCTGATACAGATGGAAGCTGCCGGTGCCCGTGGATTTGTTTATAAAGGAGCCGAAAGGAGGAATTAGAGGAGGCAATCCTGCAAATATGCGGGGGTGGATGTCATTTCAGCCAGGGCCTCATCCGTGAACTGAATGTTTACCATAAAAAGTGGCCCGGGACGCAGGGCCTGACTGGCCGTGAAATCGATATGCTGAACCTTGTTTGCCAGGGGTTGTCTTCACATGAGATAGCAGATCAATTGGGATTAAGCGAAAGGACCGTTGAGAACCATCGGCTTCACCTGTTCAGCAAGGCGGATGTCAGGAATGTACCCGGATTAATCTTCTGGGCCATTAAAAACCATCTGATGCGAATGCCGGAATAATAATCGATTCTCCTTACGAGGGCCAAGGATCGGCTCTTAGGTCCTCGCGATTCCCCCCTTGCAGGGCAGTAAGCCGGC
>JAPLDV010000189.1 GCA_026391235.1 Bacteroidia bacterium
TCATTTCGATTTATGCTCACCACAATAGACCCATAGAACGTTTTCCATTGGGTTACAGGATTGCCAATGCGCTTGTTTCTTTGGTTACTTATCTGGAAAAAACATTTTGGCCTCATGATTTGGCTGTTTATTATCCTTCCCCAGTTCAAATTCCAGCATGGCAAATTATAGGAGCATCTTTGCTGATTGTCTTTATCACAACTTTTGTTATTACAATGGTGAAACGTCTGCCGTATCTCTTTTTCGGATGGTTGTGGTACACGATAACTATTGCTCCTGTTATAGGAATCCTTCAGGACACCGACCAGGCGATGACCGACCGCTACTATTATCTGCCGTCTATCGGTATTGCCGTTATGCTGGCATGGGGAATACCGTTTCTGATTAAGAATGAAGAGACAAGAAAAAAGATTCTATTTCCGGCAGGAATAGTCTTCCTTATCATTATGTCAGTTTTAACTTGGAAGCAATGCGGTTACTGGAAAAATAGCATAGAGCTTTTTAAACATACTTTGCAGGTAACAAAGAATAACCTTGTGGCGCGTAACAGTCTTGCGGGTGCTCTGTATACCGAAGGTAAAATAGAGGAGGCTATTTATCATTACAATGAGGCCATCAGGTTGAAACCGGATTGTGCCGAGGTCTATAATAACAGAGCTTTTGTTTATTTGAATCAGGGCAACAAGGAGCTTGGCTGCCGTGATGCGCAAAAAGCGTGTGAATTAGGAAATTGCAGAATATTAAAAGGTGCTAAAATCAGAGGATTCTGCCGTTGAATTAGTAGGCATACTCTATCATTCATTACAAATGGTAATCCTCAATCCTAACAACTACCCACTACTGAGATTTTGCAGAACTCAGCAAGCACTCTTCCCTGTAATGTTGTTTTTCTTGTTTTCCCAATCCACTCAACATTTCCGGAATAAACACAATTTACGTTTAATTAATTCTATGATACAAAAATAGCGAAAGAATTGAATACCTTTGTTTAATTATTACTTGGATGTTTGTTTTGAAGAAAAAATACACTTATCTAGTAGTCATATTTTTAATTGTTGCTTCCTGCGCCGCCTTTGGCCGAATCTTAGGCAATGATTTTATTAATTTTGACGATAACAAATATATTACCGAAAATTATCATGTTCAGTCGGGAATCAATCAGGAAAGTATTAAGTGGGCGTTTACGACGACATACTTCTATTGGCATCCTCTCACCTGGCTCTCCCATACTCTGGACTGGAGCCTTTTCGGAGCAAACGCCTCCGGGCATCATCTTGTCAGTATGCTTCTGCATATAGGCGCTGTTATCTTTTTGTTCCTTTTTTTATATAAAACAACAAATAACCTCTGGCCTGCGGCTTTTGCCGCAGCTTTTTTTGCCATCCATCCCCTGAGGGTGGAATCAGTAGCTTGGGCTGCCGAACGAAAAGATATCTTAAGTATGTTTTTCGGAATGGCCTGTCTCTACGCTTACGCGTTCTACGCTGAATTACCCAAACTATCCAAATATATTCTCTGCTTGATATTATTCATCTTCAGCCTGATGTCCAAGCCTATGATGGTCACTATGCCCTTTGTCCTAATGCTTCTGGATTACTGGCCGCTTAAACGCTGGCAAAAATCAATGGCCGGCAGGATTATATGGGAAAAGGTTCCTTTTCTTCTATTAACCATCGCCTCCAGTATTCTTACTTTCTGGGCGCAAAATAAGGGAGGCGCTGTTGCTTCTGAGACAATTCTGCCGCTTATCACGCGCGTTGACAATGCCGTTGTTTCCTATGTCGCTTATCTGGAAAGAACCTTCTGGCCTTTTAATCTGGCTGTGTTTTATCCTTATGAATTCTCTCTGCCTTTATGGAAAGTATTGATTTCCGCCATTATTATTATAGTAATTACCCTTGCTGTTCTTTATTACATCAGAAAACTGCCTTTTTTATTCGTCGGTTGGTTCTGGTATCTGGGAACTCTTGTTCCCTTAATAGGCCTGATACAGGCAGGTATGCAGGCAATGGCTGACCGCCATACTTATCTTCCCTCTATCGGCATTGCTATTATGCTGGCCTGGGTTTTGTCTCTTCTGTTCCAAAGCGAAAATACGCGCAAAAAGATTTTATTCCCTGCAGAAATAGCCTCCTTGGCCATCCTTTCAGTTTTGACCTGGCAGCAATGTAGTTTCTGGAAAAACAGTATTACTCTCTTCAGCCACGCTTTGCAGGTTACGAAGGATAACTATCTGGCGCATAACAACAGGGGGACTGCATACATTGGTATTGGCCAGTATCAGCGAGCTATTGACGACTATAACGAAGGCATTCGCCTGAATCCTGGTTATGCTCCTGCCTACAACAACAGGGGGAATGCTTACATTGGTATTGGCCAGTATCAGCGAGGTATCGACGACTATAACGAAGCAATCCTACGGAAAACAGATTTTGCCGATGCCTACAATAACCGGGGGGTTGCTTACGCTAGACTCGGTCAGTATCAGCGAGTCATCGAGGAGTTTAACAAGGCCATCCATCTGAACCCGGATCATGTCGATGCCTACAAAAATCGGGGGATTGCTTATTTTATGCAGGGAAACAACAAGCTTGGCTGCCTTGATGTGCAAAAAAACTGTGCAATGGGGGGAAACTGCAAATTGTTAGAAGATGCCAAACGTATGGGAGTTTGCCGTTAATTTGATAGAGGACCCTAAAACTGATTACAAATGTTAATCGTTAATTAAATTCTATATCGAAAACATTGACTTGCACGTAAAAACCATAATCGAGAATACCCAATGTTGTGCAGGAGTTTCAGATAGACGGCCGATACCCCTCTGCAGATGCCGCTTCTCGATTATCTTTAGCAAGACTTCAATCCGTAATAAACATCACATGCGCACGACGACAAACATCGACGACACAAAGCTACGGTTCGGCCATTTTCCCTTGACATCTATTCCCCTGTAAGTCTATATAAGACTGACGCTGTCGTTATCCATTATAGCACTTTACGAGAAGGGGTTAAACTCGTGG
>JAPLDV010000766.1 GCA_026391235.1 Bacteroidia bacterium
TCATCGAAAATAATAAATCTCTGTTTGAGGAGCTAAAGCCATCATTTTTTGAGATGACAGTTGCCCTGGCGTTCGACTATTTTTCAAAACAGGATATCCAGGTGGCGGTTATTGAAGCCGGGCTCGGAGGCCGGCTCGATTCAACCAACATTATTGATCCGGTTTTATCAGTGATTACCAATATCAGTTTTGATCACATGGACCTTTTGGGCGATACACTTGAAAAGATCGCCGTGGAAAAGGCAGGAATTATCAAACCGGGGATCCCGGTAGTGATTGGGGAAAAGAATCGGGAAACCCGTAAAGTATTTGAGGATAAGGCCGCAGAGCTTGGATCGCCGGTTTACTTTGCGAATGATTTCTTTCAGGTACCCTATTCAATCCTATCAACGGATAACAGGCAATTTTTCCAGGTATTAAAGGGTAAGAAAAGCGTATTTCCCGAACTGTACAGCGATCAGATGGGACTTGTCCAGCGTAAGAATCTGCCGGTGGTTCTAGAGGTCCTGGAGTTGTTGAAACTCAGGAACTGGAATATCTCCGATGATGATATCTATGAAGGATTATCAAAAGTCAAGGCATTAACAGGATTCAGCGGCCGGTGGGAAATTATCAGCCGGAATCCTAAAACCGTTGTTGATACCGGGCATAACATCGATGGACTCAGGCAGGTTGTTTACCAGATTGAAAATACCCGTTTCAATAACCTTCATATCGTTTACGGAGCTGTAAACGACAAGGAGATCGATAAGATATTACAGGTTTTACCCAAAGATGCACGTTATTATTTTACCCAGGCATCAATTCCCAGGGCAATGGAGGTTAAGCTGCTCGCTGCCAAGGCTGCATTTTACGGGTTACAGGGATCGATACATGAAACAGTAGAAGAAGCAGTTGCAGTTGCAAGAAAGTCGGCCGGATTGGGTGATCTTGTGGTGGTTACCGGTAGCACTTATGTAGTGGCGGAAGCATTGTAGATAATCTAATCTCGCAAAACCCCATTATTGGAGATCTGATTATGGCAATAAAAGCTAAGAATATCAAGCTGCTCCTCCTCAGCCTGCTGCTTTTCAGTTGTCAAAACCAGCAGAATACGTTTTTGGTTAAATCTGACTTCAGGCACTATATCGAGAAATTCAACCGGCAGGATACGCTGGATCTCCATTTTGATGCAGTTCCCGGAACCAGGATGATCCCGAACTCTGAAACCTGGGCATTCCTTGAAGAGAATATCCCTTTCTTCGGGTGCCCGGATCAGGAAATTGAGGAGGTTTATTATTACCGCTGGTGGACTTTCCGGAAACACATTAAGGAAACGCCTGATGGCTATGTTATTACAGAGTTCATGCCCAATGTTTCATGGGCCGGAAAGTACAATACCATCCCTTGTCCGGCCGGGCATCATTTCAGGGAGGGGCGCTGGCTGCACAATCCCCGGTTCATTCGGGATTACGGGCTGTTCTGGCTGCGTGGAGGAGGGGATCCCTATCGTTACAGCACCTGGTTAGCTGATAGTTACCTACAACTTCAGATGGTTCACCCGGATGATTCGCTCCTGATCAGTGTCCTGCCCGACCTTATTGTCAATTACAGGGAATGGGAAAAACGGCGCCGGGAACCCGATGGGCTGTTCCGGCAGGGCGACGGTGAGGACGGGATGGAGGTAGCATTGGGTGGCAGCGGGAAGCGGCCCACAATCAATACCTATCGCTTTGCGGATGCCCGCGCCATTGCAGCTATTGCCCGGATGAAAGGCGACCTGGAGCTGGCGGATCAGTACACCGCCGAAGCCGAAAGAATCAGGCAATTGACCCTTGATAAGCTTTGGGATAAACAGGATATTTTCTTTAAGGTTATACCCGATGGGAAAGATACACTTAGCTCCGCAAGGGAATTATTGGGCTATGTTCCCTGGTACCAGGAACTGGTCCCAAAAAACCTGGGGTATGAGAAAGCCTGGGCCCGGCTGATGGACAGGAAAGGCTTTTACGCACCTTTCGGACCCACAACGGCCGAACAGTCGGATCCCGGTTTCCGGGTCAGCTATGAAGGACATGAATGCCAATGGAATGGCCCAAGCTGGCCGTTCGCTACCTCTCAAACCCTGACGGCCCTGGCCAACGTACTGAATGATTATCCCCAGGACGTGATCACTG
>JAPLDV010000627.1 GCA_026391235.1 Bacteroidia bacterium
ACGATAGAGAGTTAAGAAGGCGTTCAGCTTTGATGACGTTGTTTTCCAATAAAGCCGTGATGGAGTATTCGTCTTTTTCGGAGCGTACATGTTTGTGGGCGGCAAAGTTGGCAACGATTTCGAAAGGGCCTTCTCCTTGCAAAATCCGCTCAAATACCGGATCTCCAAAGTTCACCGGGTAGGTTTTATACACTCCCGGAACCTTCAAACCGTAGCTGCTGCGTAGATCACGTGTAAGCTCGGTGAGTCCGTTCTCGCTTATATCCACCACGATAAGCCTGGCTGGCTCATATCTCAATAGGGCCTTGATATACGATGAGCCAATCGTCCCCGCCCCACCGATAACCAAAACTGATTTACCCCTGATCTCGCGGATGAGGATATCCTGGTTACGCTTAAGGTCCCCGGCAAAGAGACTCTCGGTTCGGTACGTAATATGCCTCGAAATGAATAAATTAATATTGAACATTTTAGATAGATAAGAGCAACGTCGTATGCGTGATAAAGTTATAAAACTCTTCGGCATATTGAACAATTGCCTACTGCCCACTGCCTGATGCGAAGACGCAAATATGCGTCTCTACGCGCTACCCTTTGTGAAACTGCCTACTGCCTTTTGCCTACTGCCTACTGCCTACTGCCTTTTGCCTACTGCCTACTGCCTACTGCCTACTGCCTACTGCCTACTGCCTACTGCCTACTGCCTACTGCCTACTGCCTACTGCTTACTTCTTTACAACCGCTTCAATCATCAGGGTGCACTCTTCTATATTGCCCCCACATTTATGTGGGGGATTGTGTTGATCCACAAAGCCTTATGGACTTTAGTCCAAATTCTGATGGACATTTGGCAAAGGGTTTAAAAAATTGGACTCAAGTCCATTAATTCATTGATTATCTATATTATCCCCCGGCTGAAGCCGGGGGCAATATAATTTTAACACATTACCTCCTTAACACCCTCACGTCCTTAACTTCCTTAACGTTCCTCACGTCCTGCACGTTCTTTACTTTCTTTTCGCTTACCTTAGCTATCTGGACATTGGTTTATGAGTTTAAGGCCTTTCATTTCAGGTATCTTTCTGTTTCTGGCCTCCGGACAGCATGGCCATGCCCAGTTTATGCGGAATTTGTTCCAGGATATCGAAGTGTTTAGCGGTGTGGGAACCACCAGCTATTTCGGGGATATCGGCGGGAAAGATTCGAAGATCACCGGAGCACGGGCCTTGTTTGACAACCTGGATATCGACCTTTGGCAGGTTCGCGCCATGGCGACCGCCGGATTAAGGGTCAATCCCTATAAATACCTTGCTTTCAGTGTGCAACTGTCGCCAATCTGGCTGAGTGGTAACGATCAGCGATCAAACTTGGCCTGGAGGGGGTATTCTTTCAAAACCATGATTTGGGAAACCAGTTTGCAGGCTGAAATTTATATGGCCGACAGGATCACCGGATTTGCTCCTTTCGCACTCACCGGGGTAAGTGGCATGTTCTATAACTTTAAAAACAGCTTAATGGCGATTGGCTCCAGATGGTATGGCAGCAACTCGTTTATTTTCGGCCTGGGAACACGCTTCCCCTCAAAAACACGGTTTACCCATTCCATCGATGCGGCCTTTCATTTTACCACCACCGATTTTCTCGACGGGTACAAAACCCCTAAAAACAGCAAGGATATGTTTTTTATCGTCAGCTATAAAATTAACTTCCAGTTATATACTTCCTGGTATTACGATCACAAAGGACTTGTGCGGTAACCAATGTGCCAATAAAACAATAACTCTCTTATCTTCTGGCGTTTGCACCTGTCCGGTTTATTGTCATACGCAAAACGACGCTACAGTGATGCGATAACAATAAGTGCAGTTATCATATCAACCTTTCCGACCGGGAACGACCGGGTTTCCCGGTCAACGGCCACTACAGTTGTCGTGTGTCTGTTATCGGTTGTCTGTTGTCTGTTATCGGTTGTCGGTATAGTCTTTCGCTGCTGCTGTTTACCGATTTTGTAAATAATGAATGTCGCTAGTATGGTGCCTGCCAAAAGAGTGAGACCTAAAAACAAAATCAGACCAGGCCATTATGGCCATCCCATGGGCTCCGATTCCATACATCCACCAACCCATGATAAAGGAGGCCATGATTCCTATTCCGCTGGCCAATCCATCAATCCCATCGATGAAATTGAAAGCATTAATGATACCCACAAATATAAATAATGTGAAAATTATACTGGCCCACATTGGAATCTCATGGAAACCAGCAAAACCGTATAGGGAAGTAAAGCGAAGATTGCCCAGCACGATAAGGATGAGAGAAGCAAGGATTTCTGCTATCAGTTTCTTTTGCCAGGCTATTCCAATGATGTTATCTTTTAAACCAACTAAGAATACAATAAAGGTGCCCGCAATAATATATCTGAACTGAACATCAATATGGTCAGTCGGAATAAACAGGGTTGATCCCGGAAGTACCCCTGCAAAGATATGGTAAAAAGCCCTTCTTCGAAACCATCCTGGAATTATAGTTCAGAATACTGAGAGAGCCTGATGAAACCCTTACCCAAACTAATTTGGCAAGTGATAGTGCAGAACAAACTTTTTCGGTTGTTTCAGAATCACTCTTAACCAGATTCCCGGAATACTGCACACCAAAATACCGGCACCAAGCATCAGAATTCCCAATAGAAAAGTGGGCATGTTTTTGAGCGCCAGGGCGAGTAAAAACAAAAGCAGATTGGCTGCAACCAGGATACCTGAGGCATGCAAATGTGAAAATCCCAATCTCAATAAATCATGATGGCAGTGCGTGCGGTCGGCAAAAAATGGAAACCGGCCATTTATGATCCGCAATGCCATAACCCGAATGGTATCGGAAACCGGAATAATCATGAGGCTGATGGCCACAGCCGGGAAAGCGTGCATATACATAAATGAATCAGGGGAGACCTGGCAGCATAGAACTTTAACCACCAGGATGGCAAAAATAAAACCGATGAGCATCGATCCCGTATCACCCATAAACAGTTTATGCTTTTTACTGAAAACATTGAACCGGCAGAAGGCAATTAAACTGCCTGCCAGGGCAAACGAAAATATCGCGTAATGTTCTTTCCCGAGCATGTACAGCCAAATCCCGAATGCAATGGAAATAACTATTCCAAGTCCGCTGGCCAGTCCGTCGATCCCGTCTATCAGGTTAAAAGCGTTTATGATCCCAATGAAAATAAACAGTGAAATCACAACACTGATGGCGTAAGGTATCTCTCCAACACCAAAAAGCCCATGAAGTGTTGTCATTCTAACGTCAGCGGCAATGATCACAATCAATGAAGAGATAATTTGTCCGGCCAGTTTCTTCCTGGGATGGGTTCCAACCATATCGTCCTGCATTCCGATCATGAACAGGATGATCATGGCGGGTATCAGATATTGAAACTCACCCGGAAAATCATTTGGCATGAAAAGACCCGCTCCAATAATGCACGAGGTAAAAATAGCCACTCCGCCGACTGTTGGCACTTCACCATTATGGCTCGTGCGTCCGTTGGGCATCGCAACCAGGTGTTTGGCTCTGGATATCCGTACAACCGGTGGAATCATAATGTACGATACAACAAGCGCCGTTGTAAGGCTCAGCATCATTTGAGTATCGATCGGAAAAACAATCATTGGGTAAAAAAAAACAGGTTAAGTTTAACCCCGGTAGTTTCTATTCAAAATATCCAATTAAACACAATCAATGTGCCATAATAAACAACTCTTTGAAAATTCATTCTTCATTTCGAGTTAATCCATTATATGTAAGCATTTTGAAAACTCATTTTTGTGTTTCGCTTCTCTCTCGTTCACGTATTGACTTAGTGAGATATCATCAACATTCATTAAAAAACCGCACACATGTGCGATTTTGGGTAAAACAAAAATAGCCACACGGGTTAGGTTTTTGATCCGGATTTTGAGAATTTCCGGAACTTTTTGATGAACAGGCTGGATTTTATGGATAAACAAAAAACTCGTGAAGCGAAGAAAAGTGACGAACGACGCGGTAAAATCGAAGTGAAAGTTTAGAGATCCTAAATTGGTCCTCAACTTTTTTACTTTTGTATAACACACTGACGGACATGAAACACAGATACACATTGATATTTCTCATCCTGATAGGGGGCATCGCAGCCGGACAGGATCTGAGGCAATTTGAATATTTGTATGGAACGGCGCAAAGGCCGTCGCTTAACAGCCCGGATTCATTGAATCACTCCTCCGTCCGTAACCTTTACCCCTTTCTGCCTGATTCCGTAAAGGCTTCAACATGGTTGGGCAGCCGGGCACCCTTGCGCAACTGGCTCATTAGTAAGGTGCTGCATGAATCAACTTTGATTATCAAGAAACCCGGCTACTTCATCACTGCCGATCCGGTGTTTGATGCCGAACCCGGCCGCGAAACCGTCAGCGGAAAAAACACCTGGGTCAACACCCGGGGCGTTCAGGTGTATGGGAGGATCGATCTCAGCCGATCGACCTCACCCCCCGCCCAGCCAGGTTTTGAGTTTTACACCGCCTATTTCGAATCGCAGGCCAAGCTCCCACCCTACCTCGATTCCATTGCAGGAGAAGTGGGCGGGGTACCCGGACAAGGATATTTCCGGAGAGCCGATGGATCGATCGACCACGGATATGCCACCGGGTGGCTGCGATATAAAGCCAGCCGCTATTTTACTTTCGAGGCCGGCACCGGACGAAACTTTTTCGGTAACGGGTACCGCTCGATGCTTCTCTCGGATAATGCCCGTAATGCCCCCTACTTCCGGATCGATACCCGCTTATGGCGCCTTCATTACGTGAATCTCTGGTCGGAATTCCAGGACAATAAATTCGTGGATGCCCCCGGCGGTGCCTATCAGAAAAAATACGGAGCGTTCCACTACCTGAGCTATTCAATCACCAAACGGCTCGAAATCTCCTTTTTTGAAGCCGTTATCTGGCAGGGGCGCGACAATACCCATACCCGCGGATTCGATGTCAACTACCTGAATCCCATTATATTATACCGGCCTGTGGAATGGACCACAGGCTCCCCCGATAATGCACTGATGGGTGCCGGCATCAACTACCGGTTCTTCAACAATACCTTCCTATACGGCCAGTTTATCATCGATGAGTGGTCGGTCACCCACATGAAGGCCCGCGACGGCTGGTACGGCAATAAGTATGGCGGACAGATCGGCGCTAAAACCTCAATCCCCCTGGAGCAATTGTCATCCCGGCGAAGGCCGGGATCGCCCAACCCCGCTCCAAACCCTTCTTTGTCATCCCGGCGAAGGCCGGGACCCCCTGACGCTGTTCCGGGTTCTGCCGGAATCTACCTTCAATCCGAGCTAAACCTCGCCCGCCCCTACACCTTCTCCCACTACAACATCAAGCAAAGCTACAGTCATTTCAGCCAGCCCCTGGCGCATCCCCTGGGAGCCAACTTTATCGAATGGGTAAACTTCGCCAGCTTGCGGTGGAACCGGTTTATGCTCGAAGGCCGCTACAGCCGGGCCCGATTCGGCGCCAACTATAACGGCCTCAACTACGGACAGAATGTTTTACTGCCCTACACCTCTTATGTGAACGAACTTGGAAACTTTATCGGCCAGGGGCTCGAAACCCATCTTACCTATAAAACAATTTCATTTTCCTATCTGCTTAACCCGGCCAGCCTTCTTAACCTCTTCGTATCCCTCTCCGATCGCCACCAAAAAACAGATATTCAGGATAAACACGAGCTTTGGTTAACCTTTGGCATCCGCAATTCGATCAGGAATTTCTATTACGACTTTTAGTTATAATTCCTGCCATGGTTAACTGCTCCAATGCATCTTTAATCTCTTCAGCCAGAGGATAGTAATGATAATCAATGCGTGTGGCCTCAAAGCCCATCAACGAACTCCCCAAACGCCAATATTCTCTGGCTGTTGGTTTTCCGGAACAACAGATGTTCAAAGTCTTTTGATTTTTGCGATAGATTTACTTTTTCCAGCATGCCCCCCAGGGCTGCTTTCAGTTCATTGAGATTCCTTATTCCACAACGGGCAGCAAGGAAATTATAATCCGGGGATGACTGCGCCAGCAGAAACATGGCATCATAAAAATCCCGTCCTTTTTGCCGCGATACCAACGCGGAAATTTTCATTGCGCAAAGAACCCTGTCATCCGGAACCGGAAAAGAAAAATAGAATCCGCAGCCTTTGATTTTGGCCATTACCGGTGTATATTCCACCATTTGATCCTCGCTTTCGACCTTGATGAGGAATCGCTCCTCCTTGTGCCCTGATAAGCCCAATTCGAATAAAAGCTCAGGAAAATAGATGGTTCTCCGGTAAGCCGATAGGTTGTCATTGTTTTTGTCCCTCGATTCAATCCGCCAACCCGACCTGCGCAGAAACAGCAGTACAGCATCTGTCATTTCTGAAAATTCTTCCTTTGAAAGATTTTTGCAATCAAAATCCAGATCTTCTGAATACTTATCACGAGTCGTGATAAGTATTCTTATCCAAAGTAAATCGTTATCCAAAGCACGCTTGCAAACGCTACTGTTAATCAAATACTTATCTCGTTTACTTTTTAAAACAACTTTGGATAACGATGAGAGTCATTTTGCGAAGTTTTTTAGCCAGACTTTCA
>JAPLDV010000338.1 GCA_026391235.1 Bacteroidia bacterium
AAAAATAATTACGATTTCCCTTGACAATATATACTAATAGTAATATACTATAAGTATGAATAACACAGAATATAAAAAGGAGATCGAGATGAAAACCAACAACATTAAATTTATGTGGAACGGGATTAAAGTAAACAAAAAATTATATAGATGCTGGTATTCAAACGGAAAATTAATCAACCATCCCGAAGGAACGCTCACAATTTATGCAAAAGATTATGATAGCTTACCTATAATTGACGAATTAACGGTACACAATGATAGCGATTTTCAAACTGATTACGTTGAAAAGGATAGAATCAGAGTTACGCCTGATAATAAATTATATACACAAGTTGTGGCGGCTCTTTTGTTGGCAGATGAACACAACAGGAAAAGACAAGCTAAAAGGATAAGGTGACAAAATGAAACAATACATTTGCCACAGATGCTCCCATATATGGTATCCCCGCACACCAGAAAAGCCGAGAGTATGCCCGAAGTGTAAAAGCCCGTATTGGAATAAAGAAAGAAAAACCAAAAAGGAAGGTGGAAGATGAAAAAAACAGTAACAGTAACCATCAACAACAGGAGACATGTTTACGGTATCGGATGGGTATGTACGATTTGCGGGAAGGCAGGTGAGTGCGAACATCCCGCCTCGGAACCAAAAACCATAAAATTAAAATAAAAAGGAGACCGAACCAGCCCCTCTTCCTGAGGGACTGGTTCTTGCCTATTTTCCGACATTTCCCGTTTTACCCTTCAAAATCCATAAACCTGTAGAATAATTCAATAATAAATTTTCATAAAATCGAAAATAGTGTGCAATTGACTGCAATTGACTGCAATTGACGACGTCAAACTTTTTAAATCTATGTTATACCCCCTTAATAAGTATATGACCAAAACCTTTCCGGGAGGTTTACGGGGATTAAAAAGTTTCTTAGCTTTTTCTTAACTGCATCCAATTTTATTAAATCACAATTCGATATTAGGGATTTGTTTGTTTTTGGAGGTATCTTCTTGGTCTGGTATGGCCTTTATGATGTTTTACCCTGGCTATCCTATGTCATCGCAGGTGGATTATTTTTATTTATCGGACTTGGTTTTCATATCCGCAAACCGCAGGTTAAATGATGGGGATTATCGGCAATCTTGAACAACGTATGGCTCTTGGTGCTACAGGTGCGCTATCCGATAGCTGGTATCTACCTGGCGGCGCATTTTATGGCGGTGTTGGTGGTGGTAAGACCAAATCAGGTTCCCAAGTATCAGAATTTAATGCAATGCAGCTTGACATTGTATGGTGCTGCATCAAAATACTCTCTGAAGATATAGCCAGTCTTCCCCTGCATCTTTACCGCAGATTACCAAATGGCGGCAAGGAACGTGCCTTCGACCATCCCCTGTATTCTATCCTGCATGACTCCCCGAACCCTGAGATGACGGCCATGTCTTTCAGGGAATCCTACGCAAGCCATATTCTGTCCTGGGGCAATGGGTATGCTGAAAAGGTTTACGGTAGAAACAAAATAAGCAAAAACACAATCGAGCAATTATGGCCTATCACTCCAAACAGGGTAACGGTTAAACGAAACAAAGGCGAGATAACAAAATTACCACTTAGAAGCCTTTATTATCATATCAGCATGTCAGGAACGGGGCTTCAAGACGTTGATTTATCACGTGAAAACATATTTCACACCCCCGGCCTTGGCTTTGATGGTGTTATCGGTTATTCACCGATCGCATATTTTCGTGAATCAATCGGCCTCGGCAAGACATACAAAGAATATGCAGAACTTTACTTCGGCAATGGAACACACCCCAGCGCGATTGTGACACATCCTAATCAGGTTAAAGACATGAAGGTTATGCGTAAGGCGTTGGCAGACGTTTATAGTGGCCTGGGTAATGCTCATAAGCTCATGTTGCTTGAAGATAATATGCAATTTCAGAAAGTGGGCATCCCGAACGACGAGGCGCAGTTTATTGAATCTCAAAAATTAACAAATGTTGACATCGGAACTCGTATTTATAGGCTCTTCCCTCAGCAGTACGGTGAATATGACAAATCAAGCACTTATGCCAGCGCGGAGCAGTTTTCTATTGATTATGTGACAAAAACACTCAGGGCATGGCTTGTCCGGCTTGAACAATCCTATAATATGCAGCTTTTGACCCCTGAAGAGCAAGTTTCCTTATTTTGGGAGCACAACGTTGAAGGACTTTTACGCGGTGATGCTGCTTCACGAGGTGACTTCTATCAGAAACTATTTGCAGTGGGTGGCATTACCCCGAACCAGATAGCAGAAATTGAGAACTGGAACCCCATAGGCCCGGAAGGCGACAGGCGCTTTATTCCTCTTAACATGATACCCCTTGATAATGCTGATGATATTCAGCGCAAACAGGCCAATGTTGCAGAAAATCAGTCTTTATACCGCAT
>JAPLDV010000013.1 GCA_026391235.1 Bacteroidia bacterium
GCAGGTTGGTATGCAGTTCCTGGTTCTGGGTAAAATTTTTGATAACCACATCCTTGCTGGCCTCGAAGAGTTTACGGGTTGCGTGGTAAATGGCGTATCCTGCCACCAGGGTTGATTCCACCTGCATGGATTTAGTGTAAAAGGTAGCAACGAGGCCCTTGGGGAACTCGGTTTTGGGTTCTAGGCTGTCGGCTACCGGAAACTCCTTCAGTTCGGGCGATTCGATTTTTACCCTGACGAAGGCAGAATCACTAACCATGATTTCGACATCAGTAGCATGAGCGGCTGGAATAGTATCAGGATTATCAAGCTTATTGATTTTTTCGATATCATTCCTGCATGAAAAAACAAGGGTCATTCCCATTATCAGTGGAACGACCCTTACTACCGATTTGGTAGGGAACCTCATCGGAATTATAATTTTTTCGACCGCACCTTTGTCGTTTCGTTGATCCAGCCACCAACAGTATAGGTGTCTCCATCGCGCATGACACGCATGAACACATCTTCGTTGTTCGGAAAGTATTCCGAATAGGTATTGATCAGGCTGTTAGCTTCATCGGCAACTTCAGGATCCACCGATTTGGCTTTGATGAATTTATCCACTGCTACCCAGAAAACCGTTGCCTGATCCCATGGAACGCTGAAAACTTCCTGGCGTACCGCAATATAAATCTGACCGATCAGCAGATAGGGCTTTCCCCAGTTCGGCCGTACTTCAATAGCTTTAAGAGCCAGTGAACGAGCTTTTTGATAGTTTTTAAATCTTGAATAATTCAGAGTTGCCAGTTTATAATACATGTCGGCCAACTCTTCAGATTTTTGTCCTATATCGATTCCTTTCTGGAGGTATTCGGCGGCTCTTTCGCTCTCGTCGCGGCGCAGGAACATGTCTGCTACGTTATGGGCAGCTTCGGCCGAAGGCTCCAGGGTGAACAAGGCTTCTGCAGCCTCGGAAAAAATCTTGGTATCGGTGCATCCGGCTTTCTTAAGTTGTTTGGTTACCTTTTTCAGCCATTCGACATCATCCTTAAGGGCAGCAAATTTACCCGTGAATAATTTTACAAGGGCATCACAGGTGGCTGCGCCCGAATTGGTGAAATAGAGTTCAACCTGATCTTTTGTTAGTTTAAAACCATCATCATCAGGATTTAACTTCAGGTTTGAATCTACAATATCCATAACAGTTTCATAGTCGGAGAGTACTTTTTCGGCATCAATGGCTCCGTCCTTAAACAACTGCTGGCTAGCCTGCATATAGGTAAGAACAACTGCGGCGGATGACTGTGATCCCATCAGTCGGATGGATTCACCCAGAATTTTATATCCATTCTGATAATCTTCCTTGCGGTATTTCTGCATGGCAGTGCCTTTCAGTCCAAGGATAAAACCCTTGCCTGATCTGGGATCATCGCCAAAATGAAGAATACGGAGATCGTAAACCCATAACAGGGAATCAATCAGAACAGATTGTTTCTTGGGATCTGTTTCCTTTTCGATTTTATCTTCGAACATTGTTACCCCTCGGATGTAGAGGTTTTTCGAAGATTTGGGACAAGT
>JAPLDV010000241.1 GCA_026391235.1 Bacteroidia bacterium
TAAAACACGGGTAAGTTCGGGATCATTCTTAAGGGCAGGGTATCCCGGAACAATCCGGCATTCAAGGCTGGCACCCATCGAAGTAACAATGCCGGTTGCCATTTTTCGAATTTCGCCGAGGGCAATTTGCCGCCATTGTTCGTCCATTATCCGAAAAGTCCCTTCGAGTTTTGCTGAAGGAGGAATGACATTCGTAGAACCGGGGGCATCGAATTTACCGAATGACAGGATTGCCGGGATATCAGCAGGGATTATGCGGCTGACAATCTGTTGGAGTCCAACCACAAGATGACTGGCAATCAGCACAGGATCAATGAGTTTATGCGGCAATGCCCCGTGACCACCAACTCCTTTTACCTCCAGAAATATCTCATCCGTTGACGCCATATATGTCCCCTCACGGAAACCGAACATTCCGGCAGGTAATTCAGGATAAACATGTTGGGCAATAATATAATCTGGTTCAGGCTGGTTGAGCAAACCCGATTCGAGGATTTTCAGGGCCCCTCCGGGAAGGACCTCCTCCCCAGGTTGAAATATAAAGCGGAAACAACCCTTTAAATCATTCTTAAAGGACGAAATAATCCTGATGGCCCCTAAAAGAGCTGCTGTATGAACATCATGTCCGCAGGCATGCATAACGCCGGTATTTAGCGACCGGTAATCGCATGTATTCCTTTCAACAATTGGCAAAGCATCGATATCGGCCCTTAAAACCAGATACTTTCCGCCAACGGTCCCTTCAATCACTCCCGTAATTCCGGTATCGGTAATCCGTTCATGGCTGACCCCCCATCCATCGAGAATTGTTTCGATAAATTCTGCTGTCCCATACTCATTAAATGACAATTCCGGGTTAGCATGAAGAGTTCGGCGGATGGTGATGATTTCATCAGAGAGCAGGATTGCCAGGCTTTTGATTGTATCCGGATGCATATTGAATTGTTAAAAGTCCAGACTAAGCGAAAGATAAAAAATCCTTGGCAGCAGTGCATAATTCTCAATCCCCCAGGCCCAGTCGGCCCTGACGAAATAGCCAAGTAACCGGCTACGGAGGCCAAAGCCAAATCCTGATACAATCGGTTCATTACCTTTATCGATCACAATAACCAATGGTCCGTTCGTGATCACCTTTCGGTTCAGGTGATTCCTTTTGTCCCATGGGGTTGGTCCGCTCCAGGCGGTGCCAATATCAAAAAACCCGACGATCTGAAAATTATTAAGAAAATCGGAATTGATTGGTCTGTTTGCAAAATACCTGAAAACCGGCCAGCGAAGTTCAGAGTTAAAAACAGCAAAGCTGTTGCCGTTACGGATATTTTGAGAAAATCCTCTCATGTTTGTTGCAAGCGTTTGATACACAAAATTTTGTGTAGTATCTATCTGTACACTGCTATCGAATGTTGGAACAGTCCGTGAAAGGTTGGTCCAGTTATCTACACCGCCCATGTAATATATCAGCCGGCTTCCTCCAAATGAAGTACTCGCCGCAAAACGATTGGCCCAGATCAGGGTCCGGTGAATGGGCTGGTAATGCCTGACATCCACTCCGACAATAAAAACATCGGACCAATCCCCGTTAACTTGCTGATAATATTCACCGAACACTTTGTATCTCATGCCCTCATAAAGGTTGAGTGTGATCATCCTGGTATTATCAAAAATATATTCGAGTTTAACTCCGGCCCAGTATTTCGTGGTCCCCTTCCGATTCATATTCTGCTGGTCGGTGGAAAGAAATCTATAACTATCGATTCGGCCATTAAGGGTAGCCCTCAGGGAATTAACCTGGCTGAAAGGATACTTCAACAAGTAAAAGAGTTCCTGGGTAGTAGCCTTAACAACAGAATAGTTATCCTGGGTAGGAGTTTGATAAACCTGCCGGTGAAAAATGATCTCCTTATCAAGTCGCTTTTTTAGGTTCTCGAAGCTCAGCAGGTATTCATTGCTCTCAAAATTTGCACCAAACCGAACACCTCCGATGATTTTATAATCTTCGAAAAGATCCTGGGTACCTACCTTGAACAACATATTGAATCCGGGATTATAATAAACAGCCCCACCGGTAAATGCCTGATAGGAAGAGTTCAGGAAGGTGAAATCGACCTGGGAAGCCAGGTAATTGACATAAAAGGATGGCAGATAAATCCGCAGGTGTGGAACATCAAAAACCCGGCCTGTTACCGGGTCCTTCAAACCCGGGTCGGATATTCTCTTTGGACTTGCTGTTGAAGCCAGAGCCTTTCTTTCTGTCTCAAAAATATAATTATTGATGTTGATAGCCGATTTTTGTGCCAGAGTATCGTTTGTAAGTGTCAGTGGCCGAGGGGGTAAGGGAGGGGTAGCAGCAGCAGTAGCCGTAGCAGTTGCGGTAGCAGTTGCATCGGCATTGATGCTATCCTGGCGTGCAAGATCACGCGACAATTTAGTTCGGAAAGCGGTGATTGGCAAGGGAGCTGTTATCGGTAAGGTTTGATCGAGAGTTCCTCTGGCCAATTTATATTTACCGTTATAGTAAATCAATGATGAGAATTCGTTTGTAGACGCTGAAAATGACTGGTCAAGAATATTGCGGCTATAATTTGTCAATGGGGTGGATTTGGTACTGAAAGAATAGTGCACCGTTGTGTCGATGGATATGATTGTGCTGTCGTACTCCGCCATATATCTGTTTCGCAGGCCATTATCATCCCCCAGGTAGTAGTACTTATTGTCTGCCCGTCGGTCGGGCTGGAACCGGTCGACGTATACATCCTCGGCCAGTCGTGTCAGATGATCAGACTTTGAGGCATAATTATAGATGTAGATATCCTGCTCCTGTTGTTGTAACTGTTTGTCCTTCTGATCCTCCAGTGAAAGATCCTTCCGGTTGCTGGTAAAGATGATTCTTGAGGATTTATCGATAAACCTGGGAGAAAAATCATCTGCGCGGTCGTTTGTTATTCGTTCGCTGGTGTTGGCAACAAGATTGTACACAAAGATGTCCGACTGTCCGTTGATCACGCCTGATAAAACCAGGTTCAATCCGTCATCAGAATAAGAAAAATCGAGAATTTTATCATATAGCTTGATCTCCTGATGTTCCCATTTTCGGGTATCAAGCGGGTAAAGGCTGTAACGCATTTTCCCTTTATACTCCATAATCATAGCCAGCAATCCTGAGGAGGGATGCCAGGCGAGAACCGGGAATGAATTGTCCTGGATCTGCCCCAGTTTTGCACCTGTTTGATAGATTTTTTTCGACTTATTGGTTTGCACATCGTAAAGCCTGACGCGGAGTTGTCCTTCACTGTTTGAAGTATAAGCAATATAGCGCCCGTCGGGACTGATTCTGGCTCTCAGGAAATCGGTTCCTCTGCGGTTTTTCAATTTAACCAGTTGTGAATCCGGGATATCGCCCTGATGTGCGGCTTCGCTATATCTTGTTTTATAAAAGTGCAGCCATTCGTAACTGAGTGCGTTAAGGTTAATACCCAGGACATTCAGAAATCCGGATGAAGTATTTTTATTGATACGTGTAAAATAGAGAATCGTTGGGATGACTGACTTCCCGAAGGTTTCAGAAATAAAATTCCAGATTGAATGGCCTGCATAAACGGCATCCTGGCCTTCAAGACGGTTAAATTTATCGAACCGTCCGGAAAGAATGCCATCTTTAACACGGTTTTCCGTTTCAACGTCCCAGCCTTTTGACAGGAAGGAGACCAATCCGTTATAATACCACTCTGGCATGTTCAGCAGGGTTGAACTGGCAAGCCGGTCGCGAATGTTACCTCCGTAGAGCATTTCCTGCATGATCACTTCGGTGATTGCGGCACGGATCTGCTGATCGAATTTATTGTAATCGCCCTCAAAATAGAGAAAAACTTTATTTTCGATCATGCGGGCAACCCCTCCGATGTTTGTTTCATCGTGACCCGAAACCAGTCCGATATTACTTTGCCGGTAATCTGACAACCGGTTATAGACAACGAATATGATTCGTTTTGACAAAGAATATTCGAAAAAATTCTCCATCCGTGTCAATTCACGGTATGCAAACCGGCTGACATACTCAGCGAGCTCCCTGCCTTTGGGATAAAAATAAACGTCATAGCGGTCATACCGGT
>JAPLDV010000160.1 GCA_026391235.1 Bacteroidia bacterium
GTTATCGGATATTTCGAGCATACTGAAGTATCCTTTCCAAGATCAACAGGCGGAGCTTCGTAAAAGATCACCGAAACCGTATCCTTCAGGAAACAAAAGTTGGAATCCATAACCGTAACGATCAACGGATCGGCGGTTTCAGCAAGCCGAATATCCCGGCCGGTCATAAGGTTGCTCCACACATAACTTTGGTAGTCCCCAACAACGCTGAGCGGAATGGTGTCGCCTTTGCAGGCCTTTATATTATCGCCCAGTTCAGGCTTGTTAAATGGAATAACATTAACCGTATACTCCAGCATGGATTCACATGCAAAACCATCAGCATCCGGGTTTATCGATTTTACCCTATAGGTGGTGGTGCCGGTTGGAAAGACGGTGATTTCCATGTTGTAGCTCCCGGGGGGGTTAATCCATTCGGCTTGTAATGAGTTAGTTACCCTTAAGGTCACAGGGGTTCCTGTACATACAGGCTGATTTATCGAGGAGACAATTTGAGGCCGTGTTCCTTCTTTCAGAGAAACAGGAATCGGAACGGCACATAACTTAGCATCAGTGATAGTCAGTAAATAATCTCCCAAACTAAGATTTAGCATCACAGAATCCTGATCAGCCCCGTCGAGCCTGATCATATAAGGAGGTGTTCCCCCGGTGATCTGTGATACCGTTATTTTGCCGTCATTGCATTCTTTGCAGGAAGGTGGCAAGGCACAGAATTTTACAATAAGAGTATCCGGCTGGTTGATGGTAATTGGTTCAGGCCAGATCGTTGAGCATACCGAGTCCGCCAAAACCTGGACCACATAACCGCTCCCCGGCTGAACATTGTCGAATATCCCTTTGTTGTCGTAAAAATCTACTCCGCCGTTGATCGAATAATAAAAATCCCGGCCATCACCTGAAGCTGATACCTTTATATAACCGTTACCGGCCCCATAGCAGGAAACATCCCTGAATATCACGTTATCAACGTTTAGCGAATTCGGATCATTCAGCTGAACGTGAATCGTATCCGACAGGCTGCATCCGGCGGCGGTTATGGTCAGGATATAATCACCGGTCATATCAGCCTGGATACTTTCTGTAATACCTAACAGGATTGTCTCTGAATTTTCCAATCTGCTCCAAACATAACTATCACCGGTACCACCCCAAAGGGTTATCGGATCTGTTGAGCATACAGCAGTGTCCCTGCCCAGGTTAACTGTCGGACCCGGCAGAAAATGTATTCCCACCGTATCGGTAAATACGCATTGGTTTGTATCGGTAGCATAAAGAATCAGAGCATCCATGTCATTCCTGATCTGGGCAAATCTCCCCGTTTGCCCATCGCTCCAACTCCATTCAATATACTTTATGCCTCCGTCGATACTAAGCGGATTACCACCGCATGGTGTAAGGATCTTCTCAAGATCAGGCGGATTCTTCGGAAAAACGTGGACGGTGTCAGTAACCGGGGTCACACACGATCTGCCTTCATCATAATTGGTTGCATTCAAAATGAAAACAGTAGTGGTATCAAGTCGCATAGTGACTTCACTGCCGGTCAGGCCGGGTGGACTGAGCCACTGAATTTCAGATGAGCCTTCCAATTTCAGCGTAATTTGAGCACCCGGACAAATGGTATCCTGACTATGTATGATTTTTACACTCGACCCACCCAGTTCATCCACATGAATGGTATCAATAACCTCGCAAAGAGTGGATTTTGATATCACCTGAACAACGTAGTCTCCTCCGTTAATGCCGGTCAGGGAATTGGAGTTATTTTCAGGATAGCCTTTCCATTTGTAATCATAGTTTTGAATATTTCCATTGGGGATAACCGTAACACTACCGTCCTTATTTCCGCAGAAAGCCCTTACCGTAGTGACTGAAGTAATTACCGGCGGAATCTTTTTCTCTACCCATAGGGTATCCCAGCCAATGCAACCATGATAATCAGTCACCTTTACCCGGTACTCCATCAGGGGATAAACACTATCATTGGTAATAGTCCGGTACCGTTGTTTGATTTTAACATCCTCCCATTCATAAAAGGCACCCGGACCTGCATCCAGGTTTAAAGAAGAACCGAGACAAAGTGGCACTTTGTCTTGAACTCCAAGTTTAACGGGTGGTAAAGGATTAATTGTCAGGTTCCTTGTATAAGTTACAGGACTTCCCGACTTAAATACAGTTAATCG
>JAPLDV010000095.1 GCA_026391235.1 Bacteroidia bacterium
ATGATGTTACACCTGTCAATAATTCGATCGTCTTTCCTTCGATCGATTGCAGCAATCATGCCTCCGTTATCCTCCAATTCGAAACCAATTTCAGTAACTCCGGTTTAGAGGGTTATGGAGCAGGTAATTGGCACAACACTATTGAAGTCTCCCCCGACAATGGCATGCACTGGACCCAGTTTAATGCAGGTTTTGGATGTTTTGGTAAATACAGGCCTAATGATGTGGCTCCCGGGCAGGTGGCCATTTTTCGGGAAAACATCTCCGAAGTTGCCGCCGGCCAGTCCATGGTTAAGATCAGGATAAACTGGTACAACTATTTTGGACTTTATTTCTGGATCATTGATGACTTTCAGTTATCCGAAGCGCTTCCCAATGATCTGCGTTTGGACAAAGTTGATTTCCAATGGAACGATCAAAATGGAACAATTGAGAGTGTCAGTTACATGATGCCTTTCTCCCAATTAGGGAAAGGTCATAATTTTTACGGTTTCATCTCCCATGTATCAAATACGGGTGCTACCGAGGCAACGAATTTGGCTTTTGAGGTGAACATTAAGCATGATGAGGTGGCCGTTTTCCATGACGCCACATCCCTTCCGTCACTGATGCCGGGTTATAAGGACAGCCTCATTCTGCATGGCCAGTATGAACCCAAAGAAAAAGGAACCTATTCAATCCAGTTCAAATGGAAACAGGACCAATTGGATGATTTTCCCGCTGATAATGAAAGGACTTTCATTTATAAGGTTTCAGATTCGATATACAACCGCGCCGGGGACCAGCCGGATTATGTCTATTCAGGTGGATCTGGATTTTACCAGCGAGATGAATGGGCATTGTATGCCAATATAAATCATTTTGTCGGATCGGTATTTCCCATTTACAGCGATTGCGAGATCGATGGGCTATCTGCCTACATCATGGGTGGGTTGGCCGATGGATTGATTGATTTCGGGTATAACGTAAGGGTTGCTGACTGGAGCTCAGGGTTGCTTTCTACCCAATTGCTAATGAAATCAGACAGGCTGGAATTAGAATAGGCCTCGGGGCAAGCCGGCAATCCCCTTACCATGAATTTATGGCCATCGGAATAGGCAGAGCCAATCAATGGAATCGACTTTTTAGTAGAAATCTGATGATCCGGCTACACCTTAAAAACAGTGCTGGTACATCCATACAGGATGCATACAGGTCTGATTCCTTCTCTTTGTCTCAGAATTATCCCAATCCTTTTACCGACCAGACTGGAATTAATTACTCGCTCGATAGGGAAGCCAATGTCAGGCTGGAGATCACCGACCTGACCGGCCAGGTTGTTTTAATGAAGGACGAGGGGATGCGGCCGGTTGGAAGCCACCGCCTGGAGATTCAGAATCCCGGATTGGCACCGGGGATCTATTTTTACACCCTGTATGCCAGGCAAAACCGGGAGACAAAGAAGATGGTTATAATGGAAAAGTATTGAATCTTTAACTTGGCCAGCCTGACTGGTAAGGAAAAAATCGACTGATGAAACAATCAAAAGATTTTTTTTTAGGATCAGAACCCCGCAGAGAAATCCAAAGCCGAATCCCAAGAAATCTCCGGCACAAAACGAGGTCGTGATTTTTCCGTATTTTCGGCTGCAAATTTATTCCTGATGAAAAAAAATACCCTCCTGATCACTCTACTTTTCCTATTTTCGTCAGCCTTCGGGCAAAGCATCGAATCGCTCCGGATCACTCACGGCCCTTGGCTGCAGAACCTGACAACCGATGGAGTAACCATCTGCTGGACCACCAACCTTCCTGCCGTTCCGGGAGTCTGGATGGTACGCAGCAAACCTCAAGCTGATTCGCTCATCCGCAATTCAACCGACGGGCTCATCAATGCCGGGGGAACTCTCCATAAGGTGAGAATTTCCGGTTTACAATCCGGAATAAAATACGCCTATAGGGTTCATTCCGTTGAACTTATGAAACTCCGTCCCTATCAGATCTATTTCGGTGATACGGTTAAGGGTAAAGAGTATAGTTTTACTACTCAAGATATAACAAAGAAAAATACCCGGTTTATGGTGGTCAATGATATACACACCAATGGGGCGAAGCTGGCCGGGTTCCTGAAATCGGGCAATGCAGCGGAACAGGACCTGCTGGTGTACAACGGCGATATCGTGGATAACTTTGAAACGGAGATGCAGCTGCTCGGTCCGATCATCGATACAAGCGTCAGGTATTTTGCATCAAACGTTCCTTTCGTCTTTATCCGCGGAAATCATGAAACCAGGGGAATAATGTCGAGAAAGCTGAAAGATTATCTTGATTTTCCCGATAACCGCTACTATTATTCCTTCGACCAGGGCCCGGTTCATTTTGTAATCCTCGACTGTGGTGAGGATAAGCCCGATGATAACCGGTATTATTATGGTTTGGCCGATTATGATAATTATCGGTTGCAAGAGCTGGAATGGCTGAAGGACCATGTAAAGACCCCTGCCTATCGGGATGCCGCCTTCAGGGTCATTATCATTCACATGCCAATACGTGGCGGTGAGAATGCCGGTTATGGACCACAATTCCTTTTCGATCATTTTGGACCGGTGATCCGGGAAGCGGGGGCTGATCTGATGATTGCAGCACATACCCACCGTCATCTTTGGCAAGATCCGTCATTATCCGGTTTCGGTTTTCCGGTGCTTATTAATGGAAGTACTAACTATGTAAAGGTTGAAGCAACTCCGAAAACCCTGTCCGTCAGGGTGGTATCAGACAAAGATGAAACGATCCTGAGCGAAGAGCTGCAAAAAAGGTAGCAGATCTACCAAAGCAATGCAATTTTGCCGGTCGATTTCCTGGATTCAAGAAAGTCGTGCACATCAGCCTCCGATGATGGATTGGGATTTGCAGTTTCCCTGATTTCAAATGCATCTTTACTATCTCCTTTCCTTACCAGGATTATTGCTTTCATAAGAATAATATTTTGTCAATGTTAATGATACATTCTTAACATTCTTCACGTTCTTCACGTTCTTCACGTTCTTCACGTTCTTAACGATTTTCTTCTTTCAAGATACTAAATTTCTTTTTTTTTGGATTCTTACAAACAATAATGCTTATATTTGGTTAGTATAACCTATAATACTCCCCAAAATCCGGACCACTGGTTAAGTTGAAAAAACGAATAATTTTACCAGTAGTTATGAAAACGAGCAGAAGAGTATTTACGGGGGCATTTAAGGCCCAGGTAGCCATTGAAGCACTCAAGGAGCGCAAGACATTGGCTGAGTTGGCTAAACAGTATGATTTGCATCCTCAAATGATTTCCAAGTGGAAGCAAGAGTTTGTCGAACGGGCCTCAGAGATTTTTGAAACCCGGCCGCCGGAAGAGAATTTTGAGGCGGAGAAAGAGCGGTTGTTTTCCAAAATAGGGCAACTGGAAATGGAGCGTGACTGGCTAAAAAAAATTTCAAAAAGGGCCGGACTATGAAAGAGCTTAAGGTATATGTTTCAGATAATGAACCGTTAAGCGTTCGACAGCAATGTGAGCTATTAGATTTGAGCCGGAGTACTGTTTACTACGAAGCCGTAGGAGAAAGCGAAGAGAACCTTCGGATCATGCGATTGATGGATGAAGAATTTTACGCAGAACCCACGCATGGAGTCTTACAAATGCAAGACTTTTTGTTTGCTCTCAATTTTCTGGTCAACCACAAACGTGTTCGCAGCCTACCTGCCTATGGCCAAGGGATTTATGTACTTAACGGCAATCATTGATGTTTACAGCCGGTACACTGTTGGATGGGACATATTTAACAGTCTGGATGCCGAAAACAGCCTGGCTGTGCTAAAGGCAGCAATAGCTCGCCACGGTAAACCCGAGATCATTAACTCCGACCAGGGAAGCCAGTTTACCTGCGCATTATGGACTGAATACGTTGAGAAAGAGCTCAATATAACAATAAGCATGGATGGCAGAGGCCGGGCAACCGATAATATTTTTATCGAGCGTCTTTGGCGAACAGTTAAATGGGATTATGTGTATATTTGTCCTGCTAACGATGGCACTGAGCTTTATCAGGGCTTAAATAAGTTCTTTGAGTACTATAACAATGTCAAGACCCATCAGGGAATTGGAAGGAGAATACCTGCCTCATTATATATGACTGCAGCTTAGTTTTGCGGCTCCGCCAAAAAACGAACTGAGTTTTATAAGGCATATTCCGAAAGAATGATCAGTAAAAAAAACCGACTTTTAAATCGGTCTCATTCTATCGGATCAGGATATCCCTAACAGGTTGCTCTCCAGCAGAGCCCATTTCCGTTTCTCCTGATGAAACAAAGATAAAATCACTTTCCGAATTTCAACTAAGAAAGTGATGTTGGTGGTCCAAAGAATGGGGAGTATTAAAACTTATACCTGTCTTTCATATGTTCAACCGAGTAAAAAACTTTGTATGCCTTATGTTTTATGACTAAATTTGAATAGAAAAAATATTATGCCAGAACTATGCAGGTTTTTAGGAATTGTGATATTTATGAACTTCAATGAACATAATCCACCATGTTT
>JAPLDV010000304.1 GCA_026391235.1 Bacteroidia bacterium
AAAAGGCAGGTCTTCAAAATAACATATTAGCATATTAACGCATTAGCATATTATTATCTGACCTTCGAGGTAAGTGATGGCCTCTCCGCCAATCTCCACACGGGCTCCCCGGTTCCGGCAGAACAGGTCTCCGCCCCGTTCTGATAATTGACGCGCGGTCAGTTCGGTTTTTGCCAGTTGTCTGCTCCAGTAAGGTATAAGCGTAGTATGTGCTGATCCCGTCACGGGGTCTTCGTTGATACCCACCTGAGGGCCAAAAAAGCGAGACACAAAATCAACCCATTCTCCGGGCGCAGATACGATGATCCCGCGGGCTTTAATTTTACCCAGCTGCGTGAAATCAGGATTCATGTGCTCAATGTCGGACTGCTTCTCATAAATAAGCATGTAATCCGTTTTGCCCAGGTAGCAAAACATCGGTTCACGTCCGCCTAACGCTTCGAGCATTCCATCTGGCATTTCCGCAGGATCAAAGTCGTCGGCCGGAAAATCAAGGATATATCGTTTTCCTTCACGAAATACCCTCAATGGTCCGCTTCTTGACGAAAACTTTATTTCAGGCCCGTTGAATCCCAGATGATTATATAGCACATGAGCTGTTGCCAGGGTGGCATGGCCGCATAGGTCAACTTCAACTTTCGGAGTAAACCACCTGATATGAAATCCATCCCCTATCGGAACAAAAAAGGCTGTTTCGGCCAGATTGTTTTCCATTGCAATGCGCTGCATCGTTTCGTCCTCAATCCACTCGTCCAATGGCACCACGGCGGCAGGATTCCCACTGAATAGCTTGTTGGTGAATGCATCAACCTGGAATATTTTCATGATGTTGTAATTTATCGGTTGTCAGTTATCGGTTATCAGTTATCGGTTTTCAGTTGCCAGTTTCGCAAGAGTGCACCCCCTCGCTCATGAGCTTGATAACGCGGGAGAGAGCCTGCCCCGGCGAAGGCCGGAGGAAGGGGGTGGGGTGGATCAACATATTAAAGTCGTAATACCGGTATTATTATCTCCAACCTTGTTTTCCTTTGCGGGTCTTCATTATCAGGGGTTAAAAGTAAGGAAAACCTTATTCCCAATGGAATAGAGGCGAGATTAAACCATTTGGTGTCAAAAATCAGCTCGGAACCAACCGATGCAAAAGCCTTGTTTGAAAAATTGTTAAAACTGTCTGGTATCAAAGCATATCCATAGTCGGCAAAAACTGAGGTCCTTACGCGCGAACAATAGACAATGCCCCAGAACCCGAAATCAGGATAAAACAGCGGGAAATGGTATGTGCTTTGGAGAGTAAACATCGAATTATACCTCGGTATCAAATAGCCCCTGGGATACAGGAAAAGATCCATGAAATGATAGCGATCTTTATCCGGTTCATATTTCCATCCGGCACTTAAAATCAGGTTATGATTCGGAAACAAGCCCCTTACGGCAAAATCGCCGATTGCCTGATATTGAGAGGCATTTGTAAATCCAATGGATTGACTGGCGGACAATTCAAGACCAACACCGATTGGTGTTGAGATATTCTGATAGGCTTTTTTCATTACACTTAAAAACCTGGCTTTGCCTGCAAGTGCGCTGACATACAGGGAATTATCGTTTATAGAATTTCCTTCCCGGAGGTTTTTAACGAATATGTAATTATAACCCAGGCTGATGTCAGCATGACGGTAATATTCTCCTTTTGTGAAGTTCAATGGCACCTGCAGCTCCAGCGAAAATTGATTGTCGAGCGAAATTGTCCGGGCCGTGTCGGTTCCCAACATTACGCTGAGTTCATCCGCTTGACGGTAGTATCTGGAAATTCCCGCTGACAAAACCGGATAGATACCGCCGTATTGAACTTTAGCACTGAACCCTGGCGAGCTTTCGTTGTAGTAATAATTGAATCCGCCTTCAACATGGAGATTGTTGAAAATATTGTCGGAGATCAGGTTTATCCCGGCTGAATAATACCCGGGTGAAATGATCCAGCTGTGCAACCTGACCGGATGTTTCCATAGATTGTAAGGACTAATTTCAAGCTTTTGATCAGGTATTTTGTCGAAAATATTCCCTCCTTCTTTTTGAAAATAGCTGAAGTCAAACATCTCCATTTTATTCAGCGGAACCGGCTCAACCGCCTTCATCAGCAAAGAGTCGGTTGAAGCCATAACCAAGCCGTATCCGGTTATATTAAAATCCGAATAAACCAGTTTCATTCCATCGGGACTCATAGCCGGGTAATAGGCCCCGAATTTTGATCCGGTCAGCTGAATAATAAATCCATTGCCCCTGTTAAGTGAAAATAAATTGTTTGTCCCGCTAAAACTCGCTGAGAAAAGAATAGTTGCCGGTGTTACCAGCACCTCACCGATATTGTGATTGTATTCAGATGATAATTTATTTATCGATCCGTCTCCCGGTAACTGTTGGATAATTATTGATTTACCTGATAATGTCCTGGCTGAAGTGATGATGCTTTTGCCATCAATATCCCATTTGGGATAAGTATAATAAAGAAATTCAGGATTTGGCAGGGTCGTTAGTTTGGTACCCGTTTTACTGTCGAGAATGATCAAACGGCAATTGTTGGAATAGTCTGATTCAACTACAACTATCCTGGTGCCATCCGGAGAAAAGGCAGGGGAAAAATACCGCTGTTTCCTTGTCAGAAAAGTTTTTTTAGATAGATCAGACTGATAGACAATAACATCGGAATAACTCTTGGATGAGAATCGTTCGTCCCAGGTAACTTCCGTCCAGGTTAACAGATTTCCGGATGCAGTATAATAAGGATCCAGAGATATACCTGT
>JAPLDV010000725.1 GCA_026391235.1 Bacteroidia bacterium
ACCTTTCAGCACAGCCCGAACAAGAGGTTTCGCTGTTGCGGACTACCCCTGCAGCCGGAAGTATCGGTACTTGCCGTTACAAGCTCAAGGATAAGCAGCAGAAAGATTTTCAGCGCATTCTCGAAGTGTTTAAGGCACACAATGTCGGCTATTTCTTTTATATCGGGGGGAATGATTCCCAGCACACCGCCTTTAAGGTAAGCGAAATGGCACGCATCGGCGGACTCGACCTGATTGCGGTCGGGGTTCCAAAAACCATAGATAACGATGTCGGCGACAGTGAATTTCAGCTGATTGACCATACTCCGGGGTATGGAAGCGTCGCCCGGTATTGGGCTTATGCAATCCAGGCAGCCAACGAGGAAAACCGGGGCTCTTCACCAGCCGATCCGGTGCTGGTGCTTCAGGCTATGGGCCGGAAGATAGGCTATATCCCTGCAGCAGCCCGGCTGGCCGATCCTCACCGGGAACTGCCTTTGCAGATCTATATGTCGGAATCGGGTGTGAGTGCTGAGGAAATGGCAGACAAAGTCAATGAACAGCTGAAAAGCGATGGCAGATGTATCGTGGTAATCAGCGAAGGATTTGAACTCGTGGGGAAGAACCCGCGGGTCCTTCCGAATGAAGTCATCCACGTAAAGGATTCGTTCGGTCATGTGGAATATGGCGCCGCGAAAATGGCTGCTTATCAGCAAGTTGTAAACTATCTTAATGATGTTGGACTTAAGGCCCGGGGTTCAGCACGCGGACAAGTGCCGGGAACCGATCAGCGGCACGCAATGATATATGCCTCCACGGTAGATCTTGATGAAGCTTATAAAGTTGGCCAGAAAGCAGTGGATATCGCACTGAACGATGGAAACGGCTGGATGGCAACTATTTTGCGCAACCACGGACCAATCTACCATGTGCGGTATGACAAGGTTCCTCTGGAAAAAGTGGCCCTCTCGGAACGCAGCTTCCCTGAACATTGGATCTCTCCGGGCCGTATCGATGTAACCGATGATTTTGTCAGATACGCCTCACCGCTTATCGGCCCCGACTGGCCCTCTATTCCGTTGGTAAACGGCCTACAGCGGTTTACAAGGTTTAGCCCCATATTTGCCCCCAGGAAACTTGAAACTTACCAACTTGAAGCAGAGTAAAGTTATCAGTTATTGGTTATTAGTTATTAGTTGTCAGAACATCAAATAACAAATAACAAATAACCAACAACCAACAACCAGCACAACCACAATAATCACAACAATTCGTACATGACTAACCAGGACATACTGCTGAGCCTTCGCCCCGACCGGGGTTTCTTCGTCGGGATTGATTCCGACGGATGCGCTTTTGATACGATGGAGATTAAACAAAAAGAGTGTTTCTGCCCCAATTTTATCAGATTCTGGGGTTTTCAACCGGTGGCCACTGCTGCCCGGCAAACCTGGGAATTTGTGAATCTGTATTCAAAACACAGGGGGACCAACAGGTTCCTGGCAGTGATCGAAACAATCCATCTCCTTGCGGAACGGAAAGAAGTGAAAGCCAGGAACTTTACGATGCCGGATATCAATGCCCTGATTGAATGGGTCCGAAATGAGTCCCGCTTGGGAAACCCTGCACTGGCGGCCTATGCCGAAGAAGTAAATGACCCTGAGATCGACCGCGCCCTGGCCTGGTCGAAAAAGGTAAACGAAGACATCAGTCAGATCGTTTTCGGAATCCCGCCATTCCCATTTGTTAAAGAGAGCCTGGAACGGCTTCAGGATTATGCCGATTTGATTGTGGTTTCGCAAACGCCGGGTGAAGCCCTGAAGCGCGAGTGGGAGGAACATGATATCGACCGGTATGCCAAGATCATCGCCGGACAGGAATTCGGAACCAAATCGGAACATCTGAAATACGCAGCCAAAGGAAAATATCCCGATACGAATATCCTGATGATCGGCGATGCTCCCGGCGATCTGAAGGCAGCACGCAACAATGGCGTACTATTCTTTCCGATCAATCCCGGTAGTGAAGAATTATCATGGGAACGATTTTACAATCAAGGAATTGACCGGTTCCTGGGTCAGAATTTTATCGGAGATTATCAGGATAAACTGATTGCCGATTTCGAGAAACTTTTGCCGGAAAAGCCACACTGGGAATAAATTATGATACTCTTTTCCTCAGGATCGGAAAATCACAACCTCTCGGGCGACGATTTACGCCAGGGATTAGATGAGGCACTCGGCAAGCTCGGCCTGCGGAAAAATGTGCTGGTTATCCCGCCGGATATTACGCGGTTTCATTCAAGGGCAGGAGAGATTACCAGAATGGTTTATGACTATTACGGCGACCGGATTTCAGATATCCTGCCGGCGCTTGGGACTCATAAACCGATGAATCCGGACGAGTTGGACAGGATGTTTCCAGGGATACCTCATAACATCTTCCGCGTGCACGACTGGCGAAAAGATATTGTACACATCGGGGAAGTTCCCGGGGATTTCATTTCTCAGATATCTGACGGGCACCTGTCCTATCCCTGGCCGGTTGAGTTAAACCGCATGATCTGGGAAGGAGGCCACGATCTCATTTTATCCGTTGGACAAGTGGTTCCTCACGAGGTTATCGGGATGGCGAATTACAATAAAAATCTCCTCATTGGATGCGGAGGACCCGAAAGCATCAATAAAAGTCACTTCCTCGGGGCGGTTTATGGCATGGAGCGAATTATGGGGATCGCTGATAACCCAGTCCGCCAAGTCCTCAACTACGCCTCAAATAAATTTCTATCCCACCTCCCTATCATTTATGTACTCACCGTGCAAGAGCAAATGCTGACCCGTGGATTGTTCATCGGCACCTCTGAAGATGTTTTCCTTGCAGCTGCCGAGCTCTCGATGAAAGTAAATATTACGAAAGTGGATCAGCCTTTGCAAAAGGTAGTCGTTTACCTGGATCCGGCGGAATACCGAAGCGCCTGGCTGGGAAACAAGTCGATATACCGCACCCGGATGGCCATTGCCGATGGCGGCGAGCTGATTGTGCTGGCACCGGGAGTGAAGGAGTTCGGGGAAGATCCGGAGATCGACCGGCTCATCCGGAAATACGGGTACCGCGGCACTCCGGCAACCCTTGCTGCCGTTGAACAAAACGATGACCTTCTCAATAATCTCAGCGCAGCTGCTCATCTGATCCATGGCAGCAGCGAAGGCAGGTTCCGGATCACCTACTGTCCGGGCCATCTTACACGCGAAGAGATTGAAGGGGTTGGCTTTGAATTTGGTGACATCGGATCAATGCTAAATCAGATTGAACCTGATAGTTTTAAAGATGGATTTACCCGGAGTAAAACCGGTGAAGAGTTTTACTTTATCAGCAATCCGGCTACCGGATTGTGGAATTACAAATGACCAGGCGAATAACCATCTTTCACTGGTAAAACGACAGGACAAACCGTCACCGCAAACTCGGCTACGATGTAAACGTGATGGGAGAGATTCTGACCGCATATATGCGTCTCTATGCATTTCCAGGGTGAGTGTTTTTTCTTTTATGCGAGATTGGCGCCAGAAAGTGAGCCTTCAGATGATTTTTTCAATCTCCATTATGAATTGCTGAACATCGGCAAGAAACGGAGAAATTTCCTCCTGGGTGAATTTTTGAAAATCAACATAGTCGCCTTCCTGTCTCATATTTCAATCGCATCCCGAAGGACATTTTGATAAAACGTGGTCATCTTAAGGTCATCCCAGATTATCTCATTCTGAACGATCCCTGTTAACACTTCATCAGTTTCCAGTTCCACCTCAAAAAGGGTATCATAAATCCGGTTTTGGAAATCACGATCCACCGTTCTATTGCTTAAAATGAGAAAATCCCAATCCGAATCTTTATGGGATTTACCTCTGGCTCTTGATCCAAAGAGAAGAATTCGAGAATCAGGATCAACTTCCTTAATTCGGTTTTTTACCAGGCTTAATATGTTCTCCCTCTTTGTCATATAGATGCAAAGATACAAAAATACGATGACAGGTTATCCAATCCTATTTTGGTAGAGAAAATCGATTCCTAGTCATTATAAGGAGGTCATGAAAATGAAACACCTACCTGATCAAACGGGTAAGTGTTTTTTTATACCAGATTGGTGCCAGACGAGGGCGAAATTGACATAACTTCACTATCTTTGATCGTCCCCCCTACGTGTAATTGAATGTATTCTGTTATGTTACTGTTATGAGATCAGTTATATATTGTCTGATTCTAAACATTGTGCTAATTGCCTGTGAGAAGGAGCAGAATTCTCCTCCAGTTGCTCACTTCGTTACTTTTCCAGGCATAGCTGACACTTCCAGCTTTATAAAATTCGACGGATCGAGTTCAAAAGATTTGGAAACACACATGGAGTTGCTGCAATTCAGATGGGATTTCAATGGCGACGGAGTTTGGGAAACAGAATATAGAAGGGACCCGTTAGCCATCTGGCAATATGAAAAGACAGGAACATACCAACCGGAAATGGAAGTCAGAGACGAAGGTGGGTTAACCTCAATAGATTCAGTAGAGGTAATCATCAGGCTCAATTTTATTCGCTCCACTTTTACTGATCCTCGCGATGGAAATCTTTACCGAATGGTCCTGATTGACGATAAATGGTGGATGTCTGATAATCTGCGGTATGGATTTGCCATTAGTCGGGATTCAGTGCCTTCGGACAATGGAACGGTTGAGATGTTCATGATTGATTCCCAAAAGTTTGATAAGAACCTTTACGGAGGATATTATTCGTGGGGAGAATTGACTAATTACCAGCGGGATATGAATATCGGAATTTGTCCACCTGGATGGCGTTTGTTAACCCTGAACGATTCTCATTCAATAGAAAGGTTCTGGCTGAGTGGTGAAGGAGGGTTTTACATCAAGCCCGGTGGTTATTTGGGTTTGGATTTTTTGACTGGTGGTAATTTTAGCCTGATTGACAAAATTTTTTACAATGTTGATTCCACCGGATGTCTTTGGGTTAATGATTATGTTAAAACAGACATGGGATCGAAAAGAAGGATTTTGAATTTTGGAATCACTGGTGCTGTTTTGTGGATTAATGAGGAATGGGAGGCAAAATATTTGTCTCAAATCTGGAAACCTAAATGGGGGAACAAGTTGGATTTTGATAAATTAGCTTTCAATGTCAGATGCGTTAAAAATATTGAATAAGCTGGTCATAGGTGGGATTCTGCTACTTCTTTCAGTATCATGCGATGACGATTTCACACCAAATACTGATGCAGGCCCTATTCCAGTCGTTTATGGAATCATTAATCCATCTGATAGCTTTTATTGCATCCGTTTAACCAAGACATTTCAATGTACAAGCAGCACGAATGATTGTTCAAAATTGCCTACCATTCAATATTTTGATAAACCGATTGTTGAATTTGAATTATTGACCACCAGCGGTAAATTATTAACCCGAGCTTTACTTTTGCCAGTGCTCCAAACCGCAAAAGAACCCGGTTTATTTTCTCAAGAACCAAATATCGTGTATGGAATCTTCAATTCAGGTTTTCCACTTGTCCAGGATCAAAATTCTGTGGGTAATTTGATTCCGACATGTCTTGTTTTGAAGATAAAAACATCAGAAACGTCAGTTCTCACTTATTCTAAAGTTGACTTAAGAATGCCGCCGCATATAATAAGTCCTCGTGATCATTATGAAAGGAGATTTTCCTTGTTCGAACAACACATGGAAAGGATAGCCTGGACAGGTTTTACGGATCAATTCCATGCGGTAACTTTCAGAGTTGGTTATCTGGAGCAATTGGTTGATACTTTACGAAATGACTTTTTTGAAATTGTTTTTTCTGTTGATCCACCCGATCCGGAAAACACTGACCAGATACTTTTTGAGTTCCCGATCGATGGGCAGGATTTCTTGAGAAAAATGAAACTCTGGTTCAAAAATAAAGTTGAGCCGCCGGGCTTGGATTATCGGAAGACAACCTCGTTAGAGGTGGAAGTTGTCTCGACAAATGATGATTATCGCCTCTATATAAATGCGTTAAAACGCGATGCAAACGTTGATATTGGTGAACCTTCGAATGTTACTAATGGTATCGGACTTTTCGCAATAAAAAGAGTCGATATATCTTCTGGACATTCATTTCATTATAAGACAATGGATTCTATCGCAAATAGCGAATTAACCAAACATCTGAAATTTGTTAAATGGTGAGTTCGGCCATTTTCAGGTTTATACCAGCATGATGCCAGCTTGATCCGTAGTCAGTCCAGCGGTTTCAACCAGCCTCCTCACAATCCCCGGACAGAAATTTTTCCGGACTACCGTACCCCTTTTGAGGTGACAAAAAATGTCCTAAATACGAATGCGGCATTTCGGCAACAATTTAAGAACTTGCACCCTTATGGTTTCATTCAGGTAAAGGCAACTGAAAATTGCCTGCTACAATCCCTTTAACCGTGATATCCTCATCAAGGTTTTCCCAACGAAGGGCATAGCCGTTCAAGCGGACAGTAACTTCTTTCAGCTGTTCATCTGTTGCTTGGGCCAGAATTCTAAACCTGGCCGCCGGAAAACTTATGGTTCTTCCGTCGGTTAGTTCAATATAAACGGTTCTCCCCGTACACCAGGCCTTTAGTGCTATGGGTTCTGCTATTTGAATGTTTTCAACGTACATGGTATTCTTGAAATTTCGTAAATAAAAAACCCTCATTTTAAAAAACTAACTTTTCTATAATTCTTATAACTCTTGGAGCCAAATTTCGGTTGACGGCTAGCTTAACCGGATCAAGCCAGAATTTACATTCTCCATCGGCAGTCTCAACATGAATGTGCGGAGGTTCATTGTACTCGTCTGAGTAAAAATGAAACCTGTATGGCCCGATACGCAATACAGTAGGCATCCCCTTACTATCAATTATTTTGTCAACGTATGAAATCTCTATCAAAATTAGTAAAACGAAATGAACTTTGTCTAATTGATTGTCTTACGGATACTGGCCAAATCCACAAAACATTCCGTGAGTGATATTATTACCAGACGATGAAGACCCACTTTTATTATCTATTTAGACGTATTCATACCCGTATGGTCGTGGCCGTTATGCCATTGGTAGTTTTTTCCCGAAGAAACTTACCGGGGGTATCAAACGGAAAAAGCCCAAAAAAACGCCAGGTTCCACGCCAGACAAAATGAAAAACGGGGATAATGGAGGACAAATCACGTGAATACGAACATTTTGAATACGTTAATTATCAGTCATTTACATAATTAATTATCCTCCAGGTTGTTACCTGTTAATCAGAGGGTCCAAGGTTCAAGTCCTTGATGGAGCGCAAACATTGTAGAGACGCATATATGTGTCTCTACGTATTTCCGGGGTAAGCGTTTTTTCGTTTATGCCAGGAAGGCGTCAGATGGATTGAATGATTGATGGAAAGGTGGGAAGTCAAAAGACGGCTATCTGAACAAGTCTGAATGAGTTCCGGTGCGAATGAGCGTGATCAGTTTGATGGTTTTGTGAATTCCAGGGAGTACATACTATTTCACTTTGCTGAGGTAATCATCAAAATCGGTGCATTTTATGGTCTTCCCCTCATCCGCATACCGAATTGCTTTCATGGTAGTATCGTTCGGAATATGCCCTGATCCCTTTTTACTTTCGATGATTTCGCCAACACCCATTTCAGGTATCAAATCAAGGATAATACCTCCTTTCTTTGTTTTTCGTTGATTACAATGGTTGTCATAATGGTTATATTTTCGGTAAAGTTATGAAAAAGATAGGGGTTGGCATTTACCTCATCAAACGGGTAAGTGTTTTTTCGCGTCTGCCCATTATTTGGTGGGTAACCTGATACTATAATGATCAAGAATTCCGTTTCTCCTAAAAAACACTGTTATGAGCCCGAAATTTCCTGCCTTAATAATCCTGTTAACCCTGGTGGTTTCCTGTTCACCACCAGCAGAGAATTCAGAAGGCTTAACTGTATTGGACCTGTCTCAGGACATTACCGTTGAATCGAAAATGACGTTAAGTCAGATAGCAACTGATATCAATTACACCAAACTCGAAAGTAATCCGGATTGCTTCATCGAGAAAATAGAACAGTATTCAATTACCAGGAACTACATCCTGATTTATGACTTAGGTCAGCCCAAGGTACTCCTGTTTGATCGCCAGGGAAAATTTATCAGGCAAATCGGCAACATGGGCGAGGGCCCCGGTGAGTACAATCGGCCGAACGATGTCCGGTTTTCGGGGGATGAGAAATATATTTTGATAATGGATTTTAAAAAAGTCATTCGGTTCGGTATCGACGGTAAACTCATTAGCGAAACAAAACTGCCCGATTTTGCAATGAGTATTGATACTTTCGATGATGGATTAATCGGTTTTTTTTCTCCGGCAAACAGCGTTCTGATGGACAATTATTCCATTGCCTTTTTTGATTGGGATGGAAATTGTACCGGGAAACTGTTGAAACGGGGCCAGGAAAAATTAAAGAGCTGGAAGGCAATCAGAAAGCACATATTCTATAGCATGAACGATGAAATCAGGGTAAATGACGGGTATTCCGATACGGTTTATGCGGTACAGCCCGATCGTACCATTGTGCCGGCAATTGCTCTTAAAGACCCCCATGCGGAAGAGGAAAGATCAATTGATAATCCGAACTTCCAGCTTGATGTTTGGATGGAAACGCCGGATTACCTGTTCTTTAACGGGCCGTTTAAAAAGATGATGCACCCGATGTACCTGGAAAAGAAGACCGGATTGGTTTACCACATTCCATTCAATAAAGACTTGAAAACATTTGGAATACCCAATGATCTGGATGGTGGTGCACCGTTTTGGCCATCCCGGTATCAGGATGGTTCGGTTTACCGGTTTCATGATTCAGAAAGGCTGAAGGCGGTTCTGGATAATCCAATAATTGATAAATCCGCTTACAAAGATCAGAAACTACGGGATAAGTTGGTTGCGTTTAAAAAGAACCTTTCCGACGATGATGGTCCGATATTGATTGAGATAAAACTGAAGTAGGGAAAATACAGAGGTCTTTGCCGCCTTGCCGTGGAGTTACTGTTGCTAATTGACCTTCTGATTTACTGCCATTAACCAACCGCCTCAGAATCCCCGGACTGAACCGGCAACCATTTCGTGTCCGATATCCGTTGAAATTGAGTTGTTTGGACATCTCCGACTTCTTCAGGTATCCGTTTTTCAATTGGAAGTGTTCGATCAAGACACCTGATTGATCAGATCAGACACTTCAGCCTTGAGCTTAGGGAGGTGGCTATGTAGTATTGCCCAAATACTCTCATCTGAAACAGTATCGTAACCATGAATGATCTGATTCCGAAGCCCATAAATACGCCTGGCATTGCCGAGTGGAAATTTTGGATCCTCCACCAGTATCCGGTGTACTGCTTCCCCAATGATTTCAAGGTTTCTTTCAACAGCCCTTTTAATGACCGGATGACGGCCATATTCTTCAAATTCATTTGGGATCATTTCAACGAACGAATCTGTTTCAGATATAGCCAATTGAATGTCATAAAGACATTTAAGCACTATTTCGTTCATATAGCAACTTTTTATCCCGATCTACAATTTTACGAAAAATGGGATTCCGTATGGCCTGAATCTCAACGAGGTCAACGGGTCTTCCAAGTAATTTCTCAAATGCTTCTTTCAAATCCATATAGTTGTCGAAGTATTCCATCCTATCGACATTGGAGAACTGAATCAACAGATCGATATCACTGGTTGAGTTGAAATCATCTCTTAACACGGAACCGAAGGCATAGAGCTCTCTGACCTTGTATTGTTTACAAAGTTCAAAAACCTGATTTCTATGTTGTTCGAGCAAATTCATATTGCAAAGATAAAAAAATGCACTAAATTTATGGGTAAGTGTTTTTTCCTTTCTCCCAGGATGTTGCCAAAATGATTAAATTACCCTAACTTTGATCATCCCCCATGTATTGATCGTGATTATCAAATCCTCGAAGCATGAAATCCTTCATAATAATAGGACTGCTGGTTTTGGTGGGTTGCTCGTCCGATCCGGATATCATGGAAAATCACCCCAGTGTTCCGGTGGTGTATGCAATGATCAATCCCTACGATTCTTTTCAGATAGTCAGGGTGCATAAGATGTTTTCTATCAATACCAAAACCGACTGGACTTCACTTCCGGTGGATTCGCTTGTTTATCGGGATTTTGATGTGAATATATCAGGGAAAAAAGGAGACCAGATCAAATGGACAGAGACACTGATAAAATCCGTAATCGACCGTGACAGCGGATTTTTCCTGGCAAAGGATTATACCATTTATACATTGGATCATCCATTTCCGATCAAACTGGTTGATATGTTCGGAGGGTACAGCCTCGGTGTACCGGACATCGACAGTCTGATCCTGGAGGTCAATGTTAAGGATTTGGGCTTGACTACACGTGCTTCTGCCCCCGTTTTGGACCCTTACCGGATTGCCGTCGAACCCGGAGGATCCACTATCTATCTCTTTGGAATGCACCCTACACATGCATATTTGCCCGGAGGTGGAGAAGATTGTGTTCCAAGGAATGATTTTTGTTTTCGGCAGATTGAATTTCGGGTTCATTACAAGGATTATTATCAGGATTCTGAAGCCGACCGGGATATTTCCTGGAACACCCATGAAGGATGGGGGCTTAATCCATCCAGGTATGAACTGACACCGGATAGACTGCTCAACCGGATGAAAATGCTTATCCCCGATCGTGAAAATGTGGTCGCCCGCAGATTGGACAGCATCGATATCCAGATTATCGCACCAAGCAAATGCTTCAGCGATTATTGGGAGGTCAAAGATTATTCGGATGACTCGAACATACCTCCATTTACCAATTTCGACAATTCCTTTGGCCTGTTCTATACCTATAAAATCGGCTCAAAGACAGGGATGAAGTTGAATCCCCAATCCTTGGATACGCTATGTAAAGGCAATTCATACAAGGAGATGAAGTTCAAGAAATAGTAACCCGCCTCCTCACAATCCCCGGACTGAATTGGAAACTAATTCGTGTCGGATACCCATTTTGGTTACCTCATCAAACGGGTGGGTGTTTTTTCGTTTCTGCCAGGGAAGGCGCCAACAGGACAAGATTTGGAGTATTCGATTGTATTAATACCTCTCCTTTTCTAATTTTGGTTCGATGGTTGGTAATCCAGTGGCAATATCTTGATGATTTTTTTCTTTGCCTCAAGTGATGCCCATAACAAATCGCCATTAAATATTTGATAATCACCGCTTGGATAAAATTCAAGGTCCCCCTTGCCAATATAGAATAATGTGATTTCATCGTCATAGAAAATTAATAAATCTCTCTTTTCTTTGAAAACCAATAGAGTATCACTGCATTTCAAGCTCATACAGTCAGGTTTTCCCAACATTCCGGTTTTCTCATTGATTGGATAAGGGTTCATTGGTAGATAATACAAGTAAAGTGATTGATTTCTTTGTGCGTCAAAGAAGAATACACTATCGATAACCAGCGCAGGCTCCTTGATCTTCTTATTTATTAAGGTTCCTGGAACCCCCGCTTTTATAACTTTATAACCATTGCTGGACAGCTGATCACTATAAAGACAAGCAAGGAAATGACCCAAAGAACCTGAGAAATCTTCATTTCTGTTATGTGCCCACTTCTCATAGGTAACAGTATCTTCAGCCTTTAACCCTTCATATAAGGATACGCCCTGAAAACTATAAAAGCACATATTTTTGCTGGTCCGATTGTAATCTTCACTGTCATTAAAGACAAAAAAATCAAGATGATAAGTCAATTTATAGCCCAACCGATTATTGGTGATTAGCAAAGGGGAACGGGCGCTGGCGATTATTCTGCTTCCAGCCTTTCGGAATCTTATAACCTCTGGATTAATAAGTTTGCATTCACTGTTTTTTATATCACCGAGGAAGAATTTATAAAATATTCCGAGGAAATATTTGCGATCAGCCTCAGCGCGGCGGTTTCTTTTTGCGGCAATTTCAACCTCTTTGATATCAAATGCTTTACGTTTCATCAGAATAGTTAAACTTGTACCTTTAATAAGCGCATTAGCGATCCATACCCTTTTTAACCCATAATTCAGATGACTGAATGCCAGTTCGACCGTGGATAATGGAAGTTTGGCTATTGAAAATTCACCCCTTTCGTTGGTGAGGGTTGCAATTGTGGTGTTTGGTACAAATACTGCCAAATAGGAAATGGGTTCTTTGGTGATTGAATCAATCACAACTCCCTTGATTGCATAAAATTTCTCCTGCCCGGTGAGGTGAATGAAAGAGACCAAAAATAATAATGGCAGGAAACAAAAGAACCTCTGCCAATGCTGAGTTTTTGTTATCATGGATTAATCAGGCTTGTATAGTCTCAAAGATAAATCATAATGGTGGTGATCCATCCAATGCAGGATTGCATTTAAAAGACCTTCCGACTCAGTTATGAAGTTACAGGATTCTCCGAAATCTTTGAGCATTCTTCTTTGTTAAGTCGGAGCCTCACAAAGCGTTAAGACCAACCTCCTCACAATCCCCGGACAGAACCGGCAACCATTACGTGTCCGATTTCCATTCTGGTTGAGTTGTTTTGATATCTCGGAATAGTTCAGGTATCCGTTTTTCATTTGGAAGTGTTCGATGAATACCCTCATGAAGAATAAAGACGGGAGGAGCCGCGGCTCAGGGGGGGCATATTCGGGAGGGCTCTGAGGCCCTCCCGTACGGAATTGGCCCATTAATGCCGGACTTGATTCTTTCGTTTTTCAATGAACCCCCGGTTATCAAAAACCGATGTTATATATAGCAATTACCGGATTTGAATTTTCATCCGGCACCCAACCCTTATCAATAAGCTTTTGGTAAATATTTTCTTTCTGAATGTTTTTTTGGGTTGTTATATCCACCGAATTGAACATGGCCACTAAACTTTCATCTTCCCATTTTTTAAAACTGATGTATTGGTTTAAGCCATCAAGGTCATCATATAGCCAATAGAAATTTAAGCCTTTTTGTTTGCTTTTCGACCAAAGATGCCACCTGATCCTGTTTTTATAACCCCACATGAATAGATAATAATTTTCAGATTCATAAGCATTCATCAGGTAAGCCATGGTATTTACATCATATTGTTTATGCTGTTCCATACTCAGATAGCAAAACCCTTTTGGCAAGCCGAACCCGGCAAAGTCAACCAACAGAGCCGGTGCTATCGTATCCTTCGTTACCTCATAAAGTGTATCATTATAGGGCAGATGAACCTTGAAGCTATGGTTGGTTTTAATAAAAGGATATTGCCCATAAAGACTACACTCACCCGGATAGTATTTTTTCTTTATCGTTAAATCGGCCCGATCTGTTATGATAACTTTATAATGCCAGTCTGGCGAGCCTCCGGAAATAGCCGATCCATCACCCATTGTATAGAATATGTAGGATGAATCATTGAGCAGATCAATATTTTGTGCAAAAAGAATCGAATTTTTCTCTTCTATGAAAGAACCATCCTCCAGTTTGAATTTTAAAAGCTTTCTGCTT
>JAPLDV010000172.1 GCA_026391235.1 Bacteroidia bacterium
ACCGAACTCATGAGCCGCTATTTTCAATATTGGATGAATGGGGAGAAGCGGGTTGATGCGTTTAATCGCGCAGTGAGTGAGCTGAGGGGCATGTATAAAGATGAGCCGGGGAAATGGGCGGCGTTTGTGATGGTGGAGTGAGCCAGCGTAAATGAAAACATCAATGGATCTTCTCCGGACGGGGAATTTATACAATAAACTGAATGAAATTCAAGATTTTCTTCATTGCATGCTCGATCTTGCTTAACTGGGGTTGCAGGAATAAAGCAGGCAGCCCGGCTTCAACCTTTCAGGATGCACGCGACAAGCGTATCTACAGCATGGTTACGATTGGGAAACAAACATGGATGGCGGAAAACCTTGCCTACCTGCCGGCGATTGATTACCCCTCTTCGGGATCTAAAACCAGGCCCTGGTATTATGTTTTTAGTTATAATGACGGGGATTACCCTGCTGCTGTCGCCACAGCCGAACCTGCATTTTTTATTACCGGTGTTTTGTACAACTGGCCGGCAGCAAAATCAGCCTGTCCACCCGGCTGGCATTTACCTTCAGATGAGGAATGGAAGGTTTTGGAAAAGCATCTTGGGATGAGTCGTACCGATGCAGATACCACAGGATGGCGCCAGGCGCAGTCGATTACGCTAGGTTTAAAATCCACCAAAGTCTGGGCGATGCATGCAAATGGGAACAATGCCACTGGTTTTTCGGCGTTTCCGGGAGGCTACCGAAACGATAGGGGATTCTTCGACTTTGGGTACAACGCCAATTTTTGGACGTCGACCGAGGGTGGTGCTACGAATGCCTGGTCCCGAATTCTTTACCTTGATCCCAATGAGGTTAACCGTGGAGTCGATTCAAAGAGTTACGGGTTTTCAGTGAGGTGTGTACGGAATCAACAGGGAGAGGCTCCCGGGGACTCCTTTCTTTCGTGGGATGACGAGGAGCCATGGGTGGAGTATTGTTTAGATAGTACCTATAAAGTTGTTATTGACACGGTTATTGCGATTTTTGATACCAGGTCGGGCGAAAAGATCCGAACGCTGCCCATGCCTTTGGGCTCGGTTAATACCATTGCCATGCACCCATCCGCCAGCCATCTTGTGGTAATGGATAGTTGGAAAGTGAAGGTGTGCGACCTCAACGGAGGAGATTCGGCCGGTTTATATGACTCATCAACAGCATGGTATGATGATAATTACGTGGATCCGTCGGGCGTGGATGCCATGGAGTTCAGCGCCGACGGGAGGTTTTTGTTATTGTTCGATTTCAGCGAAGATCATATTAGAATTTACCAATGGCCTGGGCTGGATATCCTTGCGGATGAGTATATTGGTCTTAATCATGGCTTTACCTGGGAAAACCGGAAAGGGAAAGTAGTTTTCCAATACTCCGAAATCGATTTTAAACAGTATACCTACCAAGTCGTTTTTCCTGCGAGTCCGAACGAGTTAGAATTTTCCGCGCCGGTCTGCATCGATTCCATGCCAATTGAAGGATTTGAAGAATATTGGAAGAAATGAACTTATCTATCTTCCTTTAATTCAGAACCATTCTTATCCGAAGAATTAAACCCACCTGACGTTTCCGTTTTGTCGGGAGATCCTCCAATTTATGCATCTGGGTTCGGATCAAAAAAAGCAATTAATTCCGTCTACAAACCATTGATTGATACAAATTCTTTTCGTAAAGATTTATTAAAGATCATCAAAAATTATTATTGACACGTATCCCATTGATGATGTGCTTTCTGATTCTGATTTAAAGTAAAACTTTAGTATACCATTTTGGGCTTGATATGTTCTATTATCCCAACCGGGCATCGATTCATCGGAAAGTAATTCCATTGAGTACCCATTCTTTTCAAGGTGCGTATAAAAATTATACCTAAGGTCCTGGAAACAGGAATAATCATCCCCTTTGCTTGAAGACGAGAAATTGCAAAAGAGGAATACTTTTGCCTGATACAGCTTCTTGTTAAACTCATAATTGCTGACTGTATCCGAGATCCTGGCAGATATGCAATTGGGTACTTCCTTTGGAATTTTTACAGAATCTTTCAGATATTCAATAATTTGACTGAAAAACAGATCGTAATTACATTGGCTATTTTCAGTAGGGATTTGGTTGAGAAAATATAGATTTTCCTTCCAATCCCCATCCTTCAGGTCATGGGCGGTGAATAGATAAAACACCTTTTGTCCATCTTTTGTAGCTTGAGCCATTACCCGATAGTCGGATTCTCTGTAATGATCTGAACCTACAGGTTCAACGGTCCATCCATTACTTTTCAAATAGCTACTTAATATACCATTCAAAGCATCTTTGGTAATTCTTCCTATGGATTTTCGACTCGATTCGATAGAGATTGGTGAGTTTAATGTCTGGCCTTTCCAGTCGATTAGGGTAGGCACGGGGTTTAATATAATAAATTCATTCTTATTTAAAAACCAAACATCGAACCAATAAGATTTCTTTGAAATACTGTCCGTTATCAATTTGAAAACCTCGTTGATACCCTCCAAGCCGGAGGGTGATTTCGCTTGTTGACCCGTAGCATTTGTTTGTGGACTGCCCGGGTATGTTACAAAAGCGAGTAACAATACGCATAGAGAAATAGGATTTTTCATGTCTGTTATAACTTGTGTAAAGCTCATTGTTGATTCTTCTGGTATTGTACATTAGAAAAAGTCTCTGCTCCGCTATTCACTTTTGCAGATCATTATTTTGTGAAAATTTAATCTGCTAAGCTAAAAGATTTCTTCAGAATCCATTTTCCTTTGTGCCAATTAATTAACCAAAACAAAGGCGGCCCATTTCGATGGCTCACCGGAATACTCTCTTCTAAGCTCCTTAACAGCCAGGTTAAATGCAACTGCCCGACTTGCACCTTTCATCCATAATTCAAAAAACTTGCTCATCAGTTGAGCTGTGGATTGGTCATCAACGTTCCATAAACTCATTATAACAGCTTGTGCACCAGCCTTCCGGAAAGCACGTTGGAGCCCAAAAACGCCTTCGCTGTTCTGCATGTCACCCAGCCCTGTTTCGCACGCAGAAAGCAGCACCAACCCGGTATTCCTCAGATCCATATTTGAAACCTCATACGCTGTCAGGATTCCATCCTCAACGCCGCCTGGCAGTTTCATGCCCTTCCAGGCCAGGTTCGCTCCTGCCATGGCCAATCCCGAACGTTTTAATGCATCATCAGCCAACAGAAATTCAGGACCGATATTGAATACGTTTGGTTTTTGATCTTTTTTTATGCCCGGTTGCAAATAAAATCCATGAGTAGCTATGTGTAGTATTTCGGGAGCTTCTTTTCCTGTTAATTTCTTGAATTGTCGCTCTGTTGCAAGGGTATCCGTGAAGAGGATGGTTTTACAATTGCGACCAGACAAGAAATTATTCACCTTGATGATTTCATTGCGTGTTCCCTGCAAGTAACCGAATGAGCGATTACTTCTTGAATCACTCTCTGGAAGATAACTTTGATTTGATTCAATGCCTCCTCTTTTCGCATCTCTTATCATAAACGTTGAATCCAGGTCGTATACAATACCGCCGAATAAAGCAGCAGTAAAAGGTTTCTTTGGTTCGTTCTGAAATCTTTTACTAACAAATTCCCGGGAACTTAATAAATAATATATCTCCAAAGAATCGATCAGGTAGGAGTTTTCGTATTTTTTAAGTGCCTGAAATGATACAGAATTCAACCAGCCAGTTGTAGACAGGTAAATCTTGCTCACGCCAGACAGAATTTTTTCCATTGGCTTCCAAATTAGTTGATATTGTGTGGCCAAAATCTCATCAGTGGTTTCCAATCGAAAACGGCGTTCATTTGGTGCTTCAATGTCGTAAAGTGTGCGAAACAGCTGATCATCACCGCACAAGGGAATGAATTCCGGGTATTTTACGCCCGGCCGTGTTATCAATGCTGCATAAAGTGTGCTGTCCTGTGAACCGGGTTGGTTTAAATTCTTAATCCTGATAAACTCAATAAGCGCCTCATTCTCCTTTAATTCATCCCTGATCTTATTCCAGGTTATTGTGGTATCAATTGAACTGGCAAATTCTTCAGATTTAAATGATAATTGCCGTTCCAATTCTACAATCCGGTTGTTTAGCGAATCGACTTTCGGTTTTAAACCGGAATTGCTATTGTCGCGAAAGACATATAATTTCTGCAAGTCATTCCTGACTCCCATATATTCATCATAAAGATTTCCTAAAATGGGATCATCGCTTTCAAGGATATTCTTCTTTAGGCTAACTACATTGCTGAGAACCAATTTTTTATAAAACAATATGTAATCTGAATACCAAATCTTCAATTGCGGATTTCTCGTACTTTCCTTCAGAACAAATGAACCAAGCAAATCACTATAATCTTCCGCTTTAGTAATAAAAGCTAATTTTTCATTTTCACCGAGTCCCGGAAAAATTGAAGGAATGAAATCTTTCAGCGCTTTTGTAATGGAAATAAAATAGTAGTCAGATTCTGAATTTTCCTTCAAATGGGTTGTAATCCTAAATAGTAGAGCGAGTGTTTCAAGTCTTTTGTCTGCAAGATTGTATTCTTCAGTCAACCTTAAAGCTTCAAGACCTAAACGCTTTGCCTCCTGGTAATTATTTAAACTCATGTAATAATAGGCCTCCAGGAGGGAGAAATCAGACTTCAAGAATGGTCTTTCCAAATCCACATCGGCCGACCTGAGTTTTTCATGATAATATTTAAAATATCCCCTTGCCGCTGAAGTGTCGGACTCAGCCAGGCTTATTTTTACCAGATTCAATGTCGTCTCAACTGACCCATAGACGGTTTTGAAGCCGATAAATAATTTAGCATTTAATCTCTGAAACAATTTGGATGACCTTTCAAAAAAACTCCTGGCCATAACCAAATCATTGATTCCCATGTAGTTTTTACCCAATTCGTCATAGCAGTTAATAATATAATTAAGAGTATTATTCAGCTTTCCCGGGTTGGAATATTTATTGGATGAATACTGTACCAAAAATTCCATGTCTTTCTTCATATAATATTCCAAATAGGAACTGATGGGTGGAATCGGGTGTTGTTCCTTAAAACCGATCATTGAAAACAATTCATCACCCAGAATATCAAGGCATTGGAAAAGATTATTTTGTGATTTTCCAAACTCGCCAACATTCCTGTAAACAAAACTTTCATTATAAAGGATTAGAGCTTTTAAATAGTCATCATGAGTACGTTCTTCCACCAGTTTTGAATTGCTATAGCATTCAAAAGCATTGTTGTAGTTCCCTTGCTCATCCTCTATATTACCTGCAACCATAAACCATTCTGCTTTATTACCGATTTTCTGATCAAGACAGAATGAAATGATGGATCTTGCCTTGTCATAGTCTCCTTTGTATGTTAACAGTTCAACTAATTTTGAAACGATAAAACTCAACTTTTCCTGGCTGCCTGGTCCGGTCGTCGGGCGCAACCGAAGCGCCTCCTTAAAGTTGTCAATGGCCCGGTTAACCTCAATTTTGATTCGAGTCCTGGCAGATCCGATTAAAAGCTCAAACTCACATACCTGTTGAGGATTGTAGTTCTTTTTCACAATTTCCTCAATACTGGTTAACTGCGATACAATTCCTTCTATGACAATTAGGCTTCTTGATCGGTCCAACTTCGCCGAATACAAATCAATAATATACACCAGTGCCTGTTTTTGAATGTATGTCTCGGCTTTTAATTTTACTACTTCAAAAGAAGTCCTAAGAATATGCTCTTCAATTTGTTCCTTTTTACCTCCAGTAATTTCTATTTTGTCAGTATTATTCTCAATAAAATAGTACATATTTGAGTAAGATAAGAACTCCAGATCGATTGCATTTGCTGATTTCGCTTCTGCGGCAAGCCTTTCATAATTCTCAACGCAACAATTTTCCGGATCAATATTCGACTTTGCTTCCATCCTGCTGAGAAGGAGAAAAAGCTTGTCACCTTCCAGCAATCTTTGACAAACCAGTGAATTCTTATCGAATTCAGCTGCAAAATAGGTTTTGAAGTCTATCCCCTTAACGATTTTTGAAGCTGTTTGGTAATATTCGTACGCTTCACTAAACCGGTTTGTCTGGCGGTAGAGATTTCCTAACGCTCCCAGGATTTGCGAATGAAG
>JAPLDV010000320.1 GCA_026391235.1 Bacteroidia bacterium
CTGTCACATGCCTGTAGAGCATTGTCAGCCAGGGGGCCTGTCAGTTTTCTCGAAGCGTGTCAATTATACTGGTTTGCTACTCTGTTTCGGATAGGCACAGCAACCATTGGCCGCATGGATCAGCACCTTTATAATTACTATAAAAATGACAGAGACAACATGCACATGAGCTTAACAGCTGCAAGGAACCTGGTCAGTGAGCTGTTGTTCAGATTTGAAAAGCGGGGCAACACAAAAGGAGATACACTGCAAAATATAACTCTGAGCGGCAAAGACGCAATGGGCAGAGATCAGACCAATGAATTAACTTCTATGATTCTGGAGTTGTTCCTGAAACAGAAATATTTGGAACCTAAAATAAACATTCGAGTTCACGAAGGATCACCGGATAGTTTATTGGATCTCGCGGCGCAGCTGCAGTTGAAGGGTACGGGTATATGTACTCTCTTCAATGATGAATCAATTGTTGATGGTTTGCTTCAACATGGAAGGCCTCCGCAATTAGCCTTTGATTACTGTAATGATGGTTGTTCCGAGATTATTCTCGATGGATATGGGGAAACCGTTTTCAGGTATGTCGATTGTGTAAAGGCTGTTGAACATACGTTGTTTAATGGCGAAGAGAATGTGCCTTCAGGAAAAAAGCTGCAGTACTACTCAGCCACAGAGGATTATATAAATGTGGCGCCTCCTGTACCCGAAGGTATAAAAACAGGTGATTTTCTACAAATGAATTCCTTCGAGGAATTCTACGAAGCGTATCTGGCGCAACTCAAACATCAGGTAGATGTGGTCTTGAAGGAACCATACAGCGCAGATGAATATCCGATGCGTTTATTCACTGCTGCAACGATGCCTGATGTCATTGAAAAGGGTATTGAGCCGCACCTGAACTCCTCATGCTATCATTCCTACGGGCTTTTTATCGGATCTCTTGGAACGGCATCAAACAGTATTGCTGCGGTAAAATATCTTGTTTTTGATAAACAGGCAGTTACTCGCAAAGCGCTCCTTGAGGGACTACGAAAAGATTTTGATAACGAGCCTGTACTGCTGGCATTATGCAAGGGTGCACCAAAATACGGCAACGACAATGATTATGTAGATGAAATTGCTGTTGACACAGCGAAACAGTTTGCTTCGTGGGTAAGAGAATATAGCGATAGAACAGGCAAGCCGATTTTGTCAGGTCTATATAATCATTTGTTTCAGTATACTGCTTATTCGGTCGGCGCGACTCCGGATGGGCGCAGGTTCGGAGACCCGGTCGGCGAGCATTTATCCCCGACTCCAGGCACTGCCGAGAAAGGTCCGACCGGCATCATTAATTCAATAACCAAAATTAACACAAAAGAACACATATTCGGATCGACTTTACATCTCAATATTCCTGCCGTTTCACTGAAAGGCACAAAAAAACCTGCAGATTTATTGAAATATCTTGATAAGGTGTTTTGTCAGAAGGGCGGATGCGTTTTAAATGTGAATGTATTGGATTCCGACAAGCTGATGGATGCGCAGAGGCATCCTGAAAAATATAAAGACCTTATAGTCCGCGTATGGGGATTTTCATATTATTTTACTCTTTTAAGTAAAGAGATGCAGGATCATGTTATCATGAGATCTAAAAACGTATGGACGGCCTGATAACCAATATCCAGAGATTCTCCGTACATGACGGCCCGGGAATCAGAACAACCGTTTTTTTAAGTGGATGTCCGCTCTCCTGCCTGTGGTGCCACAATCCGGAAGCTGTGAGCAGTCTCCCTGAAATCCTCTTTTTTCATTCACAGTGTTCAGGCTGCCAGAGGTGTGTAATATCCTGCCCGCAAGAGTGTTTCCAATGGCATGATAAAACTATATTCGATAGCAGTACCTGTAACCAATGCGGGATTTGTGTAGATAACTGCCCAGTGGGTGCATTGAAATGGTCGTGCAGCAGTGTGACTTCTGATGATATTCTGAGAGAGGTGCTAAGGGATGAAGCATACTATAAAGTTTCGCACGGAGGCATTACGCTTTCAGGGGGAGAGCCTCTGCACCAGATAGAGTTTTCCCGCGAAGTTGCAAAGAAAGCGAAACTGTCGGGGCTGCATGTTGCCATTGAGACATCGGGCTGTGTAGCAACAGAAAAGTTTTTAGACATAGTCCCCTTT